>CAZKJJ010000225.1:0-4477 GCA_964553055.1 uncultured Acidimicrobiia bacterium | reverse complement strand
CTCCCGGACCTCACCCTCGCATGAAGGATGGGCCACTGTCAGCATCGCAGTGGTTGTGTTCGCGAGCTGCGCTGTGGCCGACTCCCCATAACGCCCCCGTGCCTCGCTGGCGCCAAGACGGATGGGTTCGGGGGCTGCCAGCATCACGCCTCGGGTTCTGCTGGCGCGGCCGGCACTGGATCGCCGCGTCGAGAACGGTTTGTACGAACTCCTCGCTACGACGAACCGGAACCGCCATCATGTAGACAGCTGTCAGTCAGAATGGGGGGACAGCTTGGCCTCGCCGCGTCACCCATTGCGGTTCCTGATCGACACCAACATCTTCATCGCTACGGAACCTCGCAGTGATCGTGAGGTCGAACCTCAGGCGATGTTGGCCGCACGACTGCTCCGAAGGATCGGGGAAGCGGGCCACAGTCTCGAGGTGCACCCGGCCGGGTTAACGGACATTCGTCGAGACGGTGATGCCGCGCGACGACACGCGCGAGAAGTTCAGCATGCCCGGTACCCGTCGTTGCCAGAGCCGCCAGACGTCCCCGAGTCATGGAGGGACCGACGCTCCTGGCGCGAGGGCGACAACGACCATGTGGACCTGCTGCACCTTGCGGCGCTCGAGGCCCATGCTGCGAGCTTTCTCATCACGGAGGACCGCCGTCTGCTCCGATGGGCAGCGGAGCTGCAGCTCGATGACCGCGTTGTCACCATCGGTAGTGGCCATGCCTTGCTCGACGCGCTGCACGAGCTGCCCGCCGAACCGCCGCCCACGGTCGACCGGGTGTTTGCGCACACCCTCGACCCGAAGGACCCCATCTTCCAAGGGCTGCGAGAGGCGTACCAACCCGACTTCGACGACTGGTTCCAGCGAGTCCGGGAGCAGCGGAGGACAGCCCTCGCCATCCACAACGACAGTGGGAGCCTTTCTGGACTCGCGCTCATCAAGCTTGAGGAAGACGGGAACGACGCTCAACTGCCCGGACGAGTGATGAAGATCAGCACGTTGAAGGTGGCTGACGAAGCCCGAGGAGCTCGACGTGGTGAGCTCCTCCTCAAAGCCCTCTTCCGTGAAGCGGCAGACCATCGCGCCGACGGGATCTACCTCACGGTCTTCGCAGAGTCGCAGCCCGCGCTGGTGGCCACGCTGGGACAGTTCGGGTTCGAGGCCAGCCCACATGTGACCGAACGCGGAGAGGCCATCTACGCGAAGCGACTGGCGACGCCGACCGGCCTCCAACATCTCGACACCGCCTCCGAGGGCGCCCTTGACTTCCATGTGGCCTTTGGTCCTCCGGCGCTACATCCTGAGCACGGTCAGTCGTTCGTCGTGCCGATCACGCCGGCGTTCTCTCGGCGGCTCTTTCCGGACGCGTCTCTGCAGCAACAGCTGATCGAACCCGACCCGTATGGCAACGCAATCCGCAAGGCCTACTTGAGTAGGGCATCCACGAGACAAGTCGCTCGCGGCGACATCCTGGCGTTCTACGAATCCGGCACCACCAGGGGGCCTGGCGGGCGAGGCACGGCACGAGGGGTCTTCGCCGTCGGCGTTGTGGAGCGCGTTCTGGCCTCGGACGATCCAGGTGGGATTGCCGAGACGGTCGGAACGCGCACGGTGTACTCGCTGTCGGAGATCCGGGAGATGACTCAGTCGGGTGACATACTCGCCCTCATCTTCCGGCAGGACCGACTGCTGACCCATCCCATCGCCCTCCCGGAGTTGATGCGACGAGGCGCTCTCGAAGCACAGCCCCAGTCCATCACCAGGGTTCGATCACAGGGAGCGACATGGCTACGCCAGCGGATCCAGGAATAGCTCTGCTCTCCATCCATCCGCGCTATGCCCAAGCCATCATGGCTGGCACGAAGCGCGTGGAGTTTCGAAAGCAGACGTTCGCTAGACCGGTTAGCCACATCGTCATCTACGAGACGGCACCGACAGGCCGCATCGTTGGAGCTGCCCGGGTCGCGGCATGTCACGTCGCCTCACCAGCGGAGCTCTGGAAGCGGTACGGCGATGTCGGTGCCATCGACCCGATGGACTTCGATGGCTACTACGCCGGCAGAGAAGAGGGAGTGGCCATCCAACTAGACGGGCCACCCGTGCCACTCGACCTGCCGCTGTCCGCCATTGGGCAGAGGCGGCCACCCCAGAACTTCGCATACCTCGGCGATGAGAGCCTCGGGGTCCTCGGCCTCCACGCCCTACCGGCCGCTGACGTGCAGGCCCACGTCTCGCACGGTCCCATTTCCCCACTACGTCGCCGCATGCGCCGCGTCGTGCACATGGTCGGTCGGCCCGTGCGGTGGCTGACTTCGACGCTGAGGACGATCGTGACGAAGCCGTGATTCTGGAACGTCTGGCACGACCCCTTCCGTCGCATCAGACATACCGAGTCGCCGAGACCCTCGAGTCGTTGCCCAGCGTGGCGCCACGGACCTGATCAGGCAGCAGCCGGGGGGTGTGTGAGGCTCCAACTCGGCGAGGTTCCGCGCACCCCCCGTCGCGATCACGGGCTGTCGGTCGATGCAAGCCATGTATGCGGCTACGGTGGGGCAGGCTGACGGGCGACGGCCGAGAATGTCCTCGACCGCGACGTGTGGGAGTCCCGTATCGACACTTCCGACCTCTCTTCCTCGGATCTGTCTGAGGGGCCCGTAGGCGTGGAACAGGTTGGTGGCCAAGATGCTCGAAGCGCCCTGACTGACGCTGCCCGCTGCCTATCCCTGGGAGCGTCCCTCTCGAATCGTGGGGAAGCCTTCGCCGGCGTCGAGGAGGACATCCGACTCCTCGGTCTCGATTCGTTCCCGACGACATCCAGTTGGGAAGCGCGCCTTGAAGCGCTCGAGGAGTCTGAGACGGCACTTGGCAGGACGGGTCTCGGGGAAATGGTGCAGGGTGGTGAGGTTGCCGGGCGGGGCCAGCGCCTTGAGATGGGCGACCTCCAAGGACTCCAAGCCGAACTGTGGGGACGGTTGCGCGAGGAGGGCACGGCGAGCTCGGCATACGCGTGGCTTCGTTCTATGAGCGCCTCGCCAGAGGTTGTCGTGTCGACCTCAGCGAACGTGGCGATGAGTCATTGGACGGCGCGAAAAGGTCAAGAAGTCCCGGCTTGGCTGCAGAGCGCCCGACGTCGCGCGCGCCAGGCTGCACGCTCAAGCGACCCGCTCGCCCGGGCCATCGCGGAGGTAGCGCGAAGGCCATCGCCGGGTAAGGGCGAGGACGAGCCCCCGGCCGCGCCTTGGACGCCACCCGCGACGGAGCCGTTTTCGACGATTATTCACGGTACGAACGCTTGGATCGGTGACTGGTGGAGGCCCGGCGGGGAGTTCTTCGAATACGTGGCATCCCAGATTCGACCCAACCTGTATGTCCCCGGTGACTGCTTCTCATGGTCGGGGCGCTACAGCCAAAGGCACCGAGACGTCGCTGCTCGAAGATTCTCTGAGTGGTATGCGGCGAAGGGCGCTATGCCACTCGACGTCTTGTTCGGCCACAGCTATGGCGGATGCGTCGCCTTGGACTCCACGGCATATGGAGTGAAAGCCAAGACGGTGGTGCTGCTGAGCAGTCCGGATCATGTGAGCGAGGTCGAATGGCGCAACATCGGACGGTGTGTGTCCCTGCGGATCCATCTGGATCTAGTGCTCTTGGCGGCTCGGAGACCTCAGAGGTTTCGTACGAATGTGGAGGAGCACTACTTGCCGCGCTGGTTCGTCCTGCACGGCGACTCACATGAGCGCGATTGGTGGGAACAAGGGGACTGGCCGCGAGCCTTGAAGTTGTTGGCATGACCCAGCCTCGAGGTCGCGAATGATCGTCAGCCCGCCATATCACTGGTTGTGGGTAGGGACTCCTGTGTGTGCTCAAGGAAGCCGATCTAACGTCTGCGAGTCTGGCGGCAGCTGGACCCTTGGGATGCTGGTGGCGCGACTAGCCTTTGGCAGGTTGTCGCTCGCATTCGATACATGGTGGTCACGGGAGCATTGCTCATGACGGAGATGAGCGACCTAGAGGTGACGGTTCAACAGGAAATCGACGCAGTCCTGAGGGCGGCGCCTCACGTTGTGTTGCTGGGAGCCGGTGCGAGCAAGGCAGCGCTTCCGCACGGTGACTTGCGTGGACACCAGGTGCCGCTGCTCCGCGATGTCGCCATTGAACTCGATCTGGCCTCAGAGTTCCCTAGAGATCTGCGCAAACTCGCAAGCTCAGACTTCGAAGCGGCCTACTCGCGCCTGCACGACCGAGACCCGGAGTCGACGACCGGGATCGACCAAAGGGTGAGGGCGTACTTCGCTCAGCTTGAGCTACCAGCCGAGCCGACGGTCTAGGACGCCTTGTTGCTCTCCTTGCGTGACAAGGACGCTGTCTTCACCTTCAACTGGGACCCGCTCCTGCTTCAGGCGCACGTTCGACTCCAGAGGGCGGGATTCCCGGCGAGCGCCAGGCCCACCGTCTGGTTCCTCCACGGGAACGTGTCCG
>CAZKJJ010000224.1:0-4500 GCA_964553055.1 uncultured Acidimicrobiia bacterium | reverse complement strand
GCGAGGCCGTCTCCGACTGGTGGGAAGCGAGCCTGTACCTACCGAGCGCCTCAGCGGCGTACACGGTCTGGACGCACTTGGGTGAGGACCACCTGGTGAGCTTGCTGAACCGAGTCAGGTTCGTCGAGGCCCTCTGAACGTTTCGTGTCAATCTGAGGCCTGTGTGGGGGGTCTGAGATTGACACGAAATGCTCCAGGTTTTGCCAGCCTGTCTGTCGTACAGATCGGGTTGGGGGGCGTTTAAATGGCAACGACCAGCGGTGGGTTGTGGCCGGTGATGAGACTGCCGGGTCTTTTGAGGTCTTCGTTGGTGAGGTTGGTCCTCGTCTGAAGCAGGCGCTGGTGGCGGCTTTGGGCGGCGAGTTGGGTAGGGAGGCCACCTCCGAGGCGTTCGTGTGGGGTTTCGAGCATTGGGATCGGCTGCAGGGTATGGAGAACCCTGCGGGGTATCTGTATCGGGTGGGGAGGTCCCGGGCTACGTCGATGCTGCGGCGTCGGCCGCTGTTTCCGCCTCCTGATCGGCCGTCTGGGGGGAGTCCGTGGGTGGAGCCTGGGCTGCCTGTTGCGTTGGCTTCTTTGTCTGAGATGCAGCGGGTGTGTGTGATGTTGATCCATTCGTTTGGGTGGACGTTCCGGGAGGTGGCTTCCTATTTGGAGGTTGCTGTCTCCACGGTGCAGGTCCATACCGAGCGGGGGATGGCTCGGCTGCGGGCTGAGTTGAAGGTGGAAGTCGATGCCTGATCTTTCCACGCAGCTTCGTGTCTATGACCGTCAGTTGGATGAGCGGTATGTGGATGTCACGTTTTCGGAGATCGTCTCCCAGGTGGGGTTGGTTCCTTTCCGGCCTCGGCGTCGGCGTCCTGTGGTGGTGGCGTTGGCTGCTGCGGCTGTGGTGCTGCTGCTGGTCGGTGCGGTGGGGGTGCTGGCCAGGCTGCTGTCGGGGCCTCCACCGGTCGACGAACCCACCCCCACCACCCTCACAGCCCCACCCACTACCACGGCTGCCGTGCCGACAACCGTCCCGGCCTCACAGGCGCCAGGCCAGCGGAGCACTGCCGCGATGACTCAGGCGGAACCAGGGCAATTCAGCACAGCTGTCTTGGTGCCGAGAGGGGACGAGCCCGGCGGCTTCGGCACCGGGTTTCCCCCGAGCGTTGCCCTCGACAGTGAAGACCACCCAGTGGTGGCGTTTCAGAACCCGTCGGATGGCTGGATCTGGATAGCTGCATGCCAAGACCCGATGTGCTCCAACCCGCCCCAGGTCTCACGAGTGACGCAAGCCCTGATGGGACGGGATGGAGACAGCCAAGCCACAGTCGTCTTGCTCCCTGATGGTTCGCCTTTGATCCTTCTGCAGGAGTGGGAGATGCGGTGGAAAACGGAAGACGAGGGCGAAAGGGAGCTCCTCGGCTGGCGACTCCTCGACGGGGGAGGATCAAGGGTCAGCTCCGGAGATGACCAGTACCCAGTGCGGGCGCGCGCGTCCTCCGAAGGGGAACTTGCTTTGGCCGCGACCGGTTGGCCCCCATCAGCACCCACGACGCCGCTGTCCCTGACTCTGTGCCCAGAGCTTGAATGTCCAAGTCAGCTGACACAAGAGTTCGATCTTGCATATGACGATCTGAATTGGCACCTCGGCTTCGACGTCGCCATTGACTGGGGTGGGTTGCCAGCACTCGCCGTTATGAACCCGTATCCAGACCTCTGGTTGGCGCGCTGCTCGGATCAGGTATGCAGCAGCATCACACGCCACGACGTGCTGTCGTTCCCCCGGTCTCAGGCGGCACCCAGACTCGCCTTCGGGCCCGACGACATACCTGCCGTCTTGCTCACAACGGAAGGGGACGCGGCGTTCCTGGTGGTGTGCGGCGACCCAATCTGTGAGTCCTGGACGCTAGTGCAGATCCCTGGAGCTACCACGGGCGAGGGCAGTGAGCTCCTTGTCACCGATGCCGGCCGCGCCATGATGATCTGGTACCACTGGACCAGCACTCCGATCAGCGGTCCTAGCGACGATCCATGTGACTGCTCGTACGCATCGAGAGTCGAACCACGCGTCGCCACGTGCAGTGACGCAGTCTGCTCGGAGATGGCGCTCGTGAAGCTCCCGGTCACGCCGAGAGCCACGCCTGGCGCGGCAATCTCCCCCGACGGACGCCCCGCCTTCGCCTACTTCACCGAGAACGGCCTGGAGCTGGCGCGCTGTGCCGATCCTGGCTGCATCGCTCCCTGAGGTTTCCTGTCAATCTGAGGCCTGTGTGGGAGGTCTGAGATTGACGGGAAACCAGGTTTAGGGGGCTTCTGAGACCGGGAAGGGTTCCCCATGTCCCGGGATGATCGTCGTGGCCAGACCCCGGACGCGGTCGCGGCCTGCCATCAGCCGATCGAGGTCCCAGGCGAGCCTGTCGGTGACCGCCTTCTTCCCCCACCACAGGTGGGTGAAGGCCAGAACACCGTCCGGCGTCTCGGCCAGCGTCGTGATGTCCTGCGGGGTGTGGCCAGGCGTCTCGATCAGCCAGACCGACTCTGATAGCCGGAAGCCCTCGGCAGGCCTGCTCGTCCACTGATCCCTCTCGTAGATCGCCCAGTGGTCGTGGACCTTGGCCCTTGGGAACAGCGCGATGTTGATGGTGTGGTCAGGGTGGTGATGGGACACGATCACATCGGTCACGTCTTCGGGTTCCAGACCCAGCGGGCCGAGCGGGTCGAGGATCACTGCCCGATCGGGCACCATCCCGGGGTCGACGACAGCGATGAGTGACCCGTCCCGTATCAAGCTGACGGTGCTGGCGACGCCATGACCGCCGTAGCCGGTGAACAGCAGGTCGACGTCCGCCATACCGGCACGGAGGCTAGCCCTCGGAGTCGCAGCCAACATCTGCACGTGCGGGTCGCCATCACACCGACTAGCTTCAAGCCGGGGTTCCGAGGCATATGCCTCAGTGGGCGGGCCGACAACGGAGGCCTATGCCCCCAGAACACCGCAAGACCTCACCCGAGCCGAAGCACCGCGCCCCGGGCCGTCTCGTCCTCAGGACCAAGACCGGGAGAGCTCGCCACTCCGGAGCCGGCTGCAAGGAAGGCTCCCACGCCTACGGGCCCGAGCAGGCCATCGGAGGCGGCATCGTTCGCCTCATCTGTCGCGACTGCGGCTCGGTCTCCATCGACTTGCGAGAGGCAGAGGAGCCCGTGACGGACGCGCCAAGCCTCGAGCGGAAGGAGTGGGTGCTCGAACCAGAACCTCCCGTTTGGGGCGCCCGGCAGACCAGCTAGCGCGAGAACCAGCTAGCTCACGAACCCGCTCGGGAGCCGCCGCACCGCGGTGCGGCCCTTCATCGACGGCCTAGTCGCGAAACCCGTGCCTAGCATCCTGAGGGGAGAGGGGGGCAGGTGAGGCGCTTTCGGCTGGCAGGCTTGGCGATCGCCATTGCGGTTGCAGCCTGTGCCCAACCGGCAGGCAGAGTGCAGGAATCCGAGCCCGCCTCCGCCTCTCCACAGCCCCTACCTGCCGCCGCCGTGCTCACCCCAACGCCTGATCCACAACCACGACCAGGGAACCTCGTGGCCCGCATCCAAGAAGATCTCGCCCACCTCGGCTACTTCACGGGGACGAGATCTGCCGACTATGACCCGGCAACGGTCGCCGCCGTCGTGGCCTTCGAAGAGGACGTGGGGCTGCCCTCTGACGGGTACTACGACCTCGACCTCGCTGCGGTGATCGACCTCTTTCGCGGCAGAGCGGAAGGTCCCTCCCTGTGGGCGCTGCAATCCCTGCTCGGGGCGCTCGGCTACTACGGAGCCTCTCCAAATGGTGCGGAGACCCCTTCGTTCGGAGAGGCGGTCCGTGCCCTTCAGCAGCAGGCGGACATCGCTCCTACGGGTGAGTACGGCAGCGAGACGGCGGCGTTGCTCCTCGACCTGTACCACGAAGTACGGCCCGACGTCGACTGGGTGTTCGGCCCCGTGCTGGTGGCGGCCCCCGTCCCCGAGCCCACCGAGGGCAGCTCCGAGCCGCTCCCTTCGGCCGAGCAGGTCAGGAGCCGGCTGACCCAGCTCGGATATCGACCTGGGACATCCAGCACCATGCTGAGAGCGGCGATTATCGCCTTCCAGAAGCGGGAGGGGATACGCGTCGACGGGATCGTCGGCCCGGAGACCGCGGCGAGGCTCGCCAGGCCCGAAGGGCCGGGCCCTCGCAGCGGCCTTCCGATACCGCGCATCGAGATCGACCTGGCCCGGCAAGTCGCCTTCGTCGTGCTGGGCGACGGCTCGGTGACGACGATTGGGGTCTCTTCTGGCAACGGCGGGCCATACACGACCGAGTCAGGGATGACCGCAGTCGCCCACACACCGACGGGTACCTTCGCGGTGCGCAGGGTGATCGACGGCGTCCGGGAGGCGCCACTGGGGACGCTGTACCGACCGCTCTACTTCCACGGAGGGTGGGCGATTCACGGCTCCGGCCATGTCCCTTCCTATCCGGCGAGCCACGGCTGCGTG
>CAZKJJ010000223.1:0-4501 GCA_964553055.1 uncultured Acidimicrobiia bacterium | reverse complement strand
CGGTGGCGACTGGGATTGAGATGTTCCGCAAACTCTTGGATCAGGGGGTGGCCGGGGACAATGTGGGGGTGTTGTTGCGGGGGATTGGTAAGGATGAGGTGGAGCGTGGTCAGGTGTTGGCTGCTCCTTCTTCGATCACGCCGCATACCGAGTTCGAGGCGCAGGTGTATGTGTTGACCAAGGAGGAGGGCGGCCGTCACAATCCGTTCTTTCGGGGCTACCGGCCGCAGTTCTACTTCAGGACCACGGATGTGACCGGTGAGGTGACGTTGCCTGAGGGCACCGAGATGGTGATGCCGGGCGACAACACGGAGATGACCGTGGGGCTGATCGCACCCATCGCCATGGACGAGGGACTCCGCTTCGCCATCCGCGAAGGCGGCCGCACCGTCGGCGCAGGACGAGTCACCACCATCCACAAATGAGCCCTTGAAAGTGAGCGACTGATGCCATCGGACAAGAGGCCGCCCATCACCTTGGCATGTGAGGTATGCAAGCGGCGCAACTATGTGACCACCAAGAGCAGGGCCAACACGCGGGAGCGTCTCGAGCTGAGCAAGTACTGCCCGTGGTGTCGTCGGCACACCTCCCACAAGGAAACCCGCTGAGAAAGCCGGTGGTTCGTCCAACCCGCCCCTTCCGCCACTGCTACGGTCGGATCGGATCCAGCGGGCGGAGTCTTGCGGGTCTGAAAGCGGGAGCGGGCTGAGAGGCCCGCTCCGCGCGTGGGGCGAAACATGCTCGAGGACCTCGTCGACCGCCCCCTCGGTCCGTACCCGTTCCGCACAGACGATGTCAAGATCCGCGAGTTCGTGGAGGCGACAGGGGATGACCCAGACCGGTGGGCAGAGGCAGCGCCGCCCGGGTTCGCCTCCACTGGGCTGTTTGCAGTTGCCTCTCCCTTCCTGGCGGACCCTGCCGTGCGGAGCGAGGGGGCTTCGATTCTCCATGGCGAGCAGCGGTTCAGGTGGCACGAGGCACTGCCGCGCGACGAATCTCTCGAGGTGACCGGCCACCTGCGAAGAGTCCGTAGACGTCGAGCGGCGACGTTCGTGTGGCTCTCTATCGACCTCTCCTCCGAGGAGCTGAGGATCGTGGAGTCTGACTCGATGTTCGTGCTCACACCCGACGTCCAGGTAGGAACCGTGGAAGCGTCCGAGCCCCCGCCTGACCTGAGAGCTGCCAACGACGAGCCTGGGCTCGCCCCGTTCCTTGCTCTCGGACAGCCGCTCCCCGCTATGGCCAAGTCGGCGAGTAGGACCGACCTGATCCGATACGCGGCCGCCACCGGCGACTGGAACCCAATCCACTGGGATCACGCGTCTGCTGTGCAAGCGGGGCTCGAGGGAGTGATCTGCCATGGGCTGCTCATGGCGGCATGGGCGCTGCAGAGCGCCACCCAGGTGGTCGAGGGGCCCGCACCTCTCTCGGAGGCCAGGATCAGGTTCCGCGCCCCACTCCGGCCTGCCGTCCAGGCCTCTGTCCTGGGCAAAGTGGCCGCATTGGGGGATGGTGAGGCGAGGGTGGAAGTCACGGTTGCATCCGACGAAATCGAGAGGGTGGCAGCTACCGTGATGGTCAGATCTGGGTAACGATGTGGCAGAACCGAGGGTCGAATCAAACGAAGTAGGGCGTCTCGTCGATCTCGCCAGGGGAGGTGACAGAGAGGCGTTCGGGACGCTCGTACATCTGCATCAGGACGAGGTGTTCACGTTGGCGCTGCGGCTCACGGCCAGTCCCGACCAGGCGGCTGAGGTCGCCCAGGAGGCCTTCATCCGCGCGTGGCGGGCCATAGGGCGCTTCCGGGGTGACGCAGCCTTCTCGACCTGGCTGCACAGGATCACGGTGAACGCGGCGTGGACGCTCCGAAAGCGCGGCAAGCGTCACGAGACCAGACCGCTCGAGGAGGCGGGAGACCCGATCGACCTCACCGATCGGCTGCTCCCCGAGCGGGCGGGGGAGCTGGCTGAGTTGCGAGAGTCGATCAAGGCCGCGCTCGCTCGGATCCCTTCGGGCCAGCGGGCTGTCGTCGTCCTCAAGGATGTCTACGGGTGGTCCCATGCAGAGGTCAGCGAGGCGCTCGGCATATCCGTCACCGCCGCCAAGGTGCGGCTGCATCGCGGGCACGCCCAGCTCCGTCGTCACTTGGACTCCCATGAGTGAAGCCATGGTCGCATTTGCCGGATCGGCGGGCAGGGTCAGGGAAAGCGTCAAGTGCCGCACCGTCCGGGCCAGGCTGCCCGGCGAGCTGCTCGGCACGTGGCCACTCTCCCCTTCCGCTCACCTCCACCTCGAACGCTGCTTGACCTGCCAGGCGCAGGCAGCTCGGTACCGCACCGTGCTGAGAGCGCTCAGGCTGCTGCGCGACGGCCTCGAGGATGCGCCGGCGTGGATCGTGAGCGAAGTCCTTGGGTCACTGGACGAGGCGGGGTCTTCTCGAGACTCGAAGCGGACGGCTGCCTGGGCGGTGTCTGCCGTCGCAGCATCGCTGGCGGCGGCGGTGGCCATCGCCCTGATGCGCGCCATCAGGTCTGGAGCCATCTGAGCGCTGGTCTCAGGAAGACACCCTCCGTTTAGACTGACCGCCGAGCGTCCGTATACTGCAATCGGATTCGAAACCCCTAGGGGTGTAGCTCGAACTGGTTAGAGCGCCGGTCTCCAAAACCGGAGGTTGGGGGTTCGAATCCCTCCACCCCTGCCAGGATTTGACCATGACGGACCGCATGAACAGAGAGATGCGCAGGCTGGCCGAGCGCGAGGAGCGCCGCGGCAAGCAGGCGCAGAAGCGGCAGGTCGCCAAGCGGCCCCAGCCAGAGCAGGAGAAGCAGAGTCTCTTCGCCCGTCTCGTCCAGTTCCTTCGCGAGGTCAGGGCGGAGCTCAAGAGGGTCGTCTGGCCCACCAGGCAACAGATGGTGGCCTTCACGACGGTCACGCTCATCACCACGACCGCGCTCACGCTCTATATCCTGGTTCTGGATCTCGTGTTCAAGCGTGGCGTGCTCAACTTCCTGAACCTGTGATGACCGACACCGACCAGATGAGCCCGGATCTCGATGAGATCGCCTCCGAAACCGAGGAGGCGGTCGCGGTGGAGGACGCCTCCGAGGAGCTGAGTCCCTATGACCGGCCAGGAGGCTGGTACGTAATCCACTCGTACTCGGGATATGAGAACAAGGTCAAGGCCAACCTCGAGACGAGGGTCCGCTCGATGCACCTCGAGGACCGCATCTTCGAGGTGGTCATACCCATGGAGCCCGTGGTCGAGATCAAGGGCGGGCGCAAGGTCACCGTGCAGAAGAAGATGTTCCCCGGGTACATCCTGACCCGGCTGTATCTGGACGACGACACCTGGTACGCGGTCAGGAACACGCCAGGCGTGACGGGGTTCGTCGGCTCGGGATCGAAGCCCACCCCCCTGGCGCGCCGAGAGGTCGAGCGCTTCCTCGGCGTCAAGGGCGAGGAAGAGGTGAAGAAGGCCCCGGAGTTCAGACCGGAGTGGGAGGTCGGCGAGTCCGTTCAGGTGATCTCGGGTCCGTTCGCGGAGTTCAACGGGATCATCGAGAACATCAACGTCGATCAGTCGAAGGTGACCGTGCTCGTCAACATCTTCGGCAGAGACACACCCGTCGTGCTGGACTTCGAGGACATCCAGAAGAACTGAGCTCCCCCACCGAGGAACCATGGGTCGCAAGAAACTCGCCGCCGTTTTGAAGCTCCAGATAGCCGCAGGCCAGGCCAGCCCCGCCCCGCCTGTCGGACCTGCGCTCGGTCAGCACGGAGTGAACATCATGGACTTCGTGCAGTCCTACAACCAGGCGACGGCAGAGCACATCGGCACGATCATTCCGGTCGAGATCTCGATCTACGAGGATCGCTCCTTCACCTTCGTCACCAAGACCCCCCCTGCGGCAGTGCTGCTTCGTCAAGCTGCCAGGGTCGAAAAGGGCTCTGCAGAGCCCAACAGGGAGAAGGTCGGAACGGTGAGTCGGGCGCAGGTTCGCGAGATCGCCGAGACGAAGATGAGCGATCTCAACGCCAACGACATCGAAGGGGCCATGAAGATCATCGAAGGCACTGCCCGCTCGATGGGAATCAAGGTGGAGGGCTAGGGCGGATCACTGACCGGATGTTTCCGGCTGGGAGGTCGACCCGAGGGTCGGCCGTTTGGACCAAGGAGAGCGAGATGTCTCAAAGGGGCAAGCACTACCGCGAAGCGCAGCAGCGCTTCGACAGCAATACCGCCTACGGGCCACGCGAGGCACTGGACCTCGTGCAGGCGTTGAGCTTCGCCAAGTTCGACGAGACCGTCGAGGCCAGCTTCCGGCTGGGGATCGACCCGAGACAGGCTGACCAGGCGGTGCGAGGTACGGCCACGCTTCCCCACGGGACGGGCCGAGCCGTCAGGGTGGCCGTCTTCGCAGAGGGTGAGGCAGCGCGCCAGGCCGAGGAAGCAGGGGCGGACCTGGTGGGAGGAACCGAGCTCATCGATCAGATCGCGGAC
>CAZKJJ010000222.1:0-4513 GCA_964553055.1 uncultured Acidimicrobiia bacterium | reverse complement strand
ACATGGGAGGTCAGGTGAGCGTCGAGTTGATGGCCGTCCCCGGCGAGGAAGGGATGGCTGGCAATCGACTGCCGGTTCCGCTGGGCTCGACAGTCGAGATCGTCGCCACCAGCGACGTCGACGAAGAGGTCCATGTCCACGGGTACGACGCGACCGCGGAGGTGATGGCAGGCGAGACGGCGACCCTCCGCTTCGTTGCCGACGTACCAGGCATCTTCGAAGTTGAGTTCGAAGAGTCGGGCATACTCCTCTTCGAGCTCGAGGTCAGCTGAGCTTCGGGTTTCCTGTCAATCGAGGCGTCGAAAACCGAGGCTTCGATTGACACGAAACCGATCACATACACTCGATTCCATGGACCCCATCACCACGACTGAGATGCACACCGGGGGTGAACCGGTCAGGATCGTGACCGGCGGCTTCCCAGACATCAGAGGTCGAACCTTGCTGGAGAAGCGGGCCTACGTTCGAGAAAACCTCGATCACCTCCGGCGTCTGCTGATGTTCGAGCCAAGAGGTCACCAGGACATGTATGGGGTCCTTCCCGTCGAGCCGGACCACCCTGACGCCGATCTGGCGGTCCTGTTCATGCACAACGAGGGCTACTCGACGATGTGCGGGCATGCGACGATCGCCATGGGCAGGTGGGCCGTCGACAGGGGCATCGTTTCGACGCGCGAGCCCGTCACCGGCTTCGGGCTGCAGTGTCCCTGCGGTCTCGTGAAGGTCAACACCGATGTCCGAGAGGGGAAGACGGGCGCCGCCCGGTTCGAGTCCGTGCCTTCCTTCGCATACGCTCTCCAGACGCCACTCGACGTTCCCGGCCTGGGCTCGGTCACGATCGACATCGGCTACGGGGGCGCCTTCTACGCGTTCGCGCCCGCCTCCGCGTTCGGCCTCGACGTCCGGGAGTCCGGAATGAGCGAGCTGGTAGCAGCTGCCTGGGCGGTCACGGAGGCTGCGAGGACCCAGAAGCCGATCGACTACCCCGAGGATCCCGACCTGGCCTTCCTCTACGGCACGATCCTCACCGACGGGTCGGAGGAGTACACGGAAGAGCCCACCGCCAACCTGTGCGTGTTCGCCGACCGTCAGGTGGACCGCAGCCCGACCGGTTCAGGTGTATCCGCCCGTATCGCCCTGCAGTTGACCAGGGGCCAGATCGAGCTCGGCCAAACCAGACGCTTCACCAGCGTCACCGGGGCCGAGTTCACAGGGATGCCCATCGAGGAGCGGCGGGGTAGCCGACTCGAGGTGGTCGTGGAAGTCGGTGGGCGCTCGCACTACACGGGCGAGTCCTCGTTCACCCTCGAGGATGAGGATCCGCTGCCTGGATTCCTCCTCCGTCTGTGATCTTCGGATTCCCGGTCGCATTGACGATTGTCGCGCTCCTATACTCGCCCGTTACGAAAGGGGGAACGTCTGTTCCGCCTGGTTTCTCATGACTTCATAGCCAACAGGAGGTAATTGGTGAGACAAAGGAAACGTATGCGCCAGAGAGCGATGCTCGGGCTCCTCGCGGCCCTGGCGCTCGTGGCGGCAGCCTGCGGCGGTGAGGCCACGGTCGCGGACTTCGAACAGGGAGACCTCGGCGGCGTTCTCGTCGAAGCGGGCGCGCCCGTCGAGATCCGCGCCTTGCAGGCCATCAGCGGCGACGTTGCCTTCCTCGGCGTCGACCAGGTCCGCGGCATCGAGCTCGCTATCGAGGACTTCGGCAACATCAACGACCACACCGTCAGCCTTGGAACTGCAGAGGACGACCTGTGCAGCTCGGAGGGCGGCACGTCCGGAGCCAACGCCATTGCCGCTCAGGCGAACGTCCTTGGTGTCATCGGGACGACCTGCTCTGGTGCCGGTGTGCCGGCTGCGCAGATCCTGTCGCAAGCTGCGATCCCGCTGATCTCAGGCTCGAACACGTCGCCTGCGCTCACGTCCGACCTGCTGGGCAACGCAGGAACGGCTTGGCAATCCGGCTACTACCGGACTGCTCACAACGACCTGATCCAGGGCAAGGCTGCGGCGACATTCGCCTTCGAGAACCTGGGCCTCACCAACATGGTGATGATCCACGACGGCGACCCGTACACCGAGGGTCTGGCAAACGCCTTCAAGGCCGCCTTCGAGGAGCTGGGTGGGACGGTCCCCGCCGTCCTGGCCGTCAACAAGGGCGACACCGACATGGTGCCCGTGTTGACGGAGGCGGCATCGCACAGCCCTGACGGGATCTACTTCCCGATCTTCCAACCGGAGGGTGACTTCATCCTCCAGCAGGTGGGCGGAGTGTCTGGGCTCGAGAACGTGCAGATGTACGGGGCTGACGGGCTGATCACGCCAGACCACTACGGTCGACCGGAGGCTTCAGGTGTCTACTACTCGGGACCCGACCTCAACTTCGAGGGCAACGCGGGATTCACGGGTGAGACCTACTCGAACCTCGTGTCCCGGTATGAGGCTGCGTACGGGGAGCCGCCGACGGCCGCCTTCCATGCCCACACCTACGACGCCACGATGATCCTGCTCAACGCGATCAGGGAAGTGGCGCAGGTCGACGGCGACGTCATGTACGTCGACTACGAGGCCCTTCGGAACAAGATCTACGAGACGAAGGACTTCTCAGGCGTCACGGGCACGCTGAGCTGCGACCAGTTCGGCGACTGCGGAGCGCAGACCATCTCGGTGCAAGTGAATGACACGGGCGACCCAGCGACCGCTACCGTCGTCTATCGGTTCGGTTCCTCAGGGCCGCTTCCGGTCGGCTGACCCACGTCAGTGCTAGAAACAGGTTCGGCGCCGCCTCGGCGGCGCCGGACTGCTATTGCTAGGAATGCATGACGGAGGCATCGACCCGGCCACGTACCAGGCGTCGCCGACGAAGGGCGTCGTGGGTCGACGTCTTCCTCTGGGTGATTCGCGTCGTCGCGGTGGCGGTGATCCTCGTCGGCGCGATCGGGTCGGTGCGCGCTTCGCTGTCTGGGGAGGGCCTCACCGCCGAGGCCTGGCAGGGTCTCGTCGTCTCCGGCTTCGCGCAGGGCTCGATGTACGGGCTGATCGCGCTCGGCTACTCGATGGTGTACGGCGTGCTGGGCTTCATCAACTTCGCCCACGGCGAGGTGTTCGCCCTGGGCGCTATCCTGGCGTACTTCCCGGCCACGTGGCTCTTCGAGTCTGGCCTGTGGGATGCCAATCCCATCCTCTCGATCAGCATCCTGTTCGCGGTGGCTATGACCGGCTCTACGCTGCTGGCCGTTGGCATAGAGCGGGTCGCCTACCGACCCCTCCGGAATGCACCCAGGCTGATTCCTCTCATCACCTCGATCGGGATCTCGTTCTTCCTCCAGTACGCCTACCGAGGCCTGTTCGGGGACAGCTTCCTCGCCTATCCACCCCCTCCGACCGCTCTGGCGGGGACGGTGACGCTCCTGGGATTCGAGTTCCAGAAGAGGCAGCTGCTGGTGATCGTGATCGCCGCCATCTCGATGCTGATCCTCTTCCAGCTGGTGGCCCGCACGAAGACGGGCCGAGCGATGAGGGCGGTGGCAGAGGACAGGGAGATCGCAGGCTTGATGGGCATCGACGTCGACAGGACCATCGTGACGACATTCGCAGTGGGTGGAGCGATGGCTGGAATCGCAGGCGTGCTCTGGGGGATGCTGTTTCGCCAGGTGTACTACATGACGGGCTTCCTGGCCGGCATCAAGGCATTCACGGCCGCGGTGCTGGGCGGGATCGGCAACATGGTCGGCGCCTACTTCGGTGGCCTGCTGCTCGGGCTCTTCGAGGCGCTGGGCCCTCAGGTCGTGCTCGGGGGTCTGGGCGTTCCTGCGGTGAGCCAGCTCAAGGACGTCGTGGCCTTCACGGCGCTGGTCCTGGTGCTCATCTTCCGCCCCACGGGGCTCTTCGGTGAGCGTTTGGCTGTGGAGGAGCGGGGATGACCGCCGTCAACTCGCAGACTGCCACAGAGGGTGGGCCCACCAGCCTGTCCGAGGCCTACGACTGGTCCAAGGTGGCCCGTTGGGGGGTGCTGGCAGGCATCACCTATGTGTTCGTGGCCTCGATTGGGGCCGTGGAGCGGCTCTCCGACCGCTTCGTCGTGGATCCGCTGCTGACGATGGGGTACGCGGCCATCCTGTGGGTTCCGCTGGCGTTCGGCTTCCTGGCTGCCCGCAAACCCGCGCTGGAAGGGTTGGCTCTACCGGTCAACGACCGAACCAACGTCGTGGCGGGAGCGGTGGCGGGCCTCATCGGGGGCTTCGTCGCGACCGGGTTCCTCGTCATCATCGACACATTCGACATCAGAAGCGTCTTCCTGAACGTCTCGCCAGCACTCTTGGACCTCCTGACGTTCGGAAGGGGCATCGGCATCGGAATCCTCATGACGATCGCCATGGGTACGCTCCTGGCAGCCCTCGGTGGCGCCATGCACCTGCTGCCCCCTGTCGGGCGGCGAGCCGTAGCGGTAGGGTTGCTGTGGGTGCTCATCGTCGGCTTCCTTCAGACCCCGGTCGCCCAGATCCTC
>CAZKJJ010000221.1:0-4527 GCA_964553055.1 uncultured Acidimicrobiia bacterium | reverse complement strand
GGCGCTGCTCGAGCGAGCCCGGCCCGCCGATCAACCCGTTCAGGAATGCAGCGCCAGCGGCATAGGCAACCGCCTGCAAGACATCGTCGCCAGGGCTGAAGAGCCAAGCGATCGGAGCAGCGAGCACAGCGAGGGCGATGGCCGAGAGCGCCACAGCCTTTCGGAGATCTCCCCGCGACGAGATGGCCGAGCCGAACGGTATCGGCACGACGGCGGCCAGCCCCGCGAAGAGGATGAGACCCGCCTCATCCGTGGCGAGCGTCGCGAGGGCCGTGACCCCAAGGGCGATCAGCACGGCCATGCGCCCGTCGAACAGGATGGACGCCATCAGGCCGATGGCCGCAGCAGGGATGAGGAAACCGATGGCGGGCTGCTCGAACTCGACGGCCAAGACGGCGGCGACCCTCGCCCCCAGAGCACCGAGGACCAATAGCAGCCCGAACAGGGCCACCCTCCGCTCGACGGCCCACTGCGAAGGTCGGAAACGGATCAGGTAGAACGACAGCAGCAGGACGGCCAGGGCGACGATCACCGCCATGGCGATGGCATTGGCGCCTGCGCCCGTCTCGAGCAGCCCCAGATCCTCAACCGCTTGGAGCTGGATGTCGGAGATGATCTCCCCCTGGTCGACGATGACCTGGTTCTGCTCGAACACGACCTCGACGGGCTGCACCGCCGCTCTGGCCTCCTCGCGAGCCTCCTGGGTCTTGGCCTCGTTGGGAAAACTGTTCACCTGGATGGTGTTGGCGACGATGTCCGAGACCGCCTCTCCCGACTCCCTGTCTGCGGTTCCGTCGTCGAAGAACACCGTCCGGGGAGCTGCGTAGAGCGCCTGCACCTCGGCGTCGCGGTCGGCGGCGGTCCGCATCTCGTTGGCCATCGTGTCCTCGGCGCGCCCGAGGGCCGAGTTCTCCACCTGCACCAGATACGGGTTCTCGGCGAGCGCGGCTCTGGCGATGTCGCCGCTGGCCAACGTGACGAGCTTGGTGATCGTGGAGGGTCGAAGCAGGGGGTGGCTCTGCGAAAGGAGCGCCTCCTGTGTGGCGACCTCCTGCGTGACGGGGCTGAAGCCGATGCCAGGAAGCTGCGTCTGGGCACCTGCTTCGACGTCGAGCTCCGGATAGGGGCCGGTCGAAGGTGCGAGCTGATCAGGGAAACCCGAAGCCGAGTAGTCGACGTGGACTGCGACCGCTCCTGCTGGCAGGTCGCCCACCCTGAACACCCCGAGGGCGTCGGTCATCACGAGCCGTACCTCGCCGTCTGCGCCGTAGACCCCGACCTCTACGCCCTGGAGCGGTCCGTCTCCCGCCTCGGGCAAGTAGTCGCCGCTTCCGTCCGCATCCACGAACAAGAGACCGAACACCTCTGCAGGAGCTGGGCTCGTCGTGCTGGTGCCTGCCTCTGCAGGCGGCACCGTCGTCGCCGGTGTGATGACCGGGGGATCGGGCACGGGTGGGATGGCCCCGTCGGTAGGCGCCAGCCCTGCCCTGACGTCGGAGAACAGCTCCTGGATGAGCTGCCTGACCTCCTCGACCTTGCTTGGATCGGGGTCGTAGACCGTCTCGACCGCCCTCGCGGCTTCGTCTTGTCTCGCCGCCGTCGCGGCCTCGTCGACGATGACGATCCGCTCCGTGGCGAAGTACGTCTCAGGAGAAGGCTGGCCTGCTTGCGGAGGGGCAACCTCGGGCTGACGACCGATGAGCAGCGAACCCCACGCCAGCGCGATCGTGAGGATCAGGATCAGGGCCTTGAGCGGTGTGATGCGCCAGGCCGTGTACTCCTTGGTCACGAGCCGTTCTCCCTGTCGTAGCGCTCATATGCCTCAACGATGGCGGCCACGATTCGGTGCCTGACCACGTCTTTGGGCGTGAGTACATGGAACGCCACCCCTGGAATCCCGTCAAGCACTTCGAACACCTGACGCAGCCCGGACCCTCTCCCAGTTGGGAGATCGACTTGCGTGACGTCGCCCGTGATGATCATCTTCGAGTTGAAGCCGAGCCTGGTCAGGAACATCTTCATCTGCTCAGGCGACGTGTTCTGGGCCTCGTCCAGGATGATGCAGGCATCGTTGAGCGTGCGTCCCCTCATGTAGGCGAGGGGGGCGATCTCGATGGTGCCCCGCTCCATGAGACGTGCCGTCTCCTCAGGCCCGAGCATCTCCCACAGGGCGTCGTAGAGAGGACGGAGGTAGGGGTCGATCTTCTGGGAGAGGTCGCCTGGGAGGAACCCGAGCCGTTCCCCAGCTTCTACAGCCGGCCTGGTCAGGAGGATCCTGCTGACGCCGCCGTTCTTGAACAGCTCGATCGCCGCCGCCATCGCCAGATAGGTCTTGCCTGTTCCTGCCGGTCCGATCCCGAAGACCAACGTGTTCTCCCTGATGGCGTCGATGTACTGGCGCTGGCCGAGGGTCTTGGGTCTGACGATCTTGCCTCCGCCCACCGCGATGCCCTCGGCGAAGACGTTCGAAGGACTGGGGACGTCCTCGGCCACCATGTCGATAACGCGCGCCACTCGATCGCTCTCGAGTCCCTGACCTTCCTGAATGACGATCAGGAGCTCGTCGATGGTCGTCTTCACCTTCTCTGTGGCATCAGCGGGGCCCGAGATGATGATCTCGTTGCCCCTGGCGACGATCTTCGTGTCAGGAAAAGCTCGCTCGATGGTTCGCAGGTGAGCGTCCCGCTCACCCAAGAGCTCCAGCATCAGGTGATTGCTAGAGACGCGCAGTCGAACCTCAACGGGTGAGGTTTGCAGCAAGGGGTCCTCGAAGGGAGAGGGAGCGTGGAATAGCCACCATTATACCTGCCAGGCGCACGTGAGCCGTATGGTTCGGAGGCCGGGTGTGTGGCCGAAAGGCGAGTTCAGACTTCCTCGACGAGCAGGTCTTGGAGCGAGTCCTCGCTGGTACCGAGTAGCCCTGCCAGGAGGCGGAGGTCGCTGTGCCTGATCGTGAGGATCTTGCCATTGAAGTCCTGGCGCATCACTTGGATCGACCTGAGGAACCGCTCGATCAGCGCCGCCGTCTCCTCGTCTGCCCTCTCCACCCTGTTCAGATCGATCGTGATCCCGCCGCTCGGCCATGCCATCGGGGCTGCAGCAGGCTGCTGGCTCGGAGGCAGCAGTTGGTCGACGGGCACACCGTAGAAGGCAGCGAGGCGCTGCATCCTCGGAAGGGAAAGGCTGCGCTCGCCCCGCTCGTATGCTCCGAGCACGGAGGCTTTGAACTCCTGGTCAGAACGCGCCTCGACGTCTTGGAGCGAGAGCCCCTTCTGTTTGCGGATGCCGCGCAGTCTCTGCCCGACGGCTACGTTGTAGCTCTCCGCCGTCATGGGTCCCCCTCCAGGTACCTGCCGGCGGAGGGAGCGTATCACACGCACCCGCGCCGAGCTGGCACCACTTTCCGTGACATTCCGTGGTCACCGCGATACTAGGGCGTCGCGGCCCCCGAGGCCAGTAGCACCCGTGCTCCAACCCGTGAAGTTCGTTGCTACACAAGGTCTTTTGCGGAGGTGAGAAGGTCGACGCCAAGCACCTCCGTTGGGGTCTACAGGCGACGCCTCCCGCACACCTCCTCACCCTCCTCGCCTTCGCGCGGAGCGTGGTCTAGATCGGGCTCAGCGACCTTTTCGCACCTTGCGCTTGGTCTGCACGTGCTCGCCTCTCAGCTCCGCGTAGCGTGCGAGGAGCTCCTCCTCCTCGCGGCTCAGGGACGTGGGGACCGCCACGCTGACACGGACCACCATGTCCCCCCTGCCTCGTCTGTTCAGCCTCCCCATGCCCTCCCCCCTCAGGCGGAACAGGGAGCCGGCCTGGGCGCCAGGCTCGATGTGGAGCACCTCCTCGCCCCCGTCGAGGAGTGGCACGCCGACCTCCGTGCCCAAGGCGGCTGCCGCGATGCCAATTTCGACGTCGTAGACGAGATGCTCTCCCTCCCGAATGAAGCGGCTGTCCTCTGCCACGTGCACCTCGACGTACAGGTCGCCAGGCGGAGACCTCCGGACTCCTGCCGCGCCTTCTCCAGAGAGCCTGAGGCGGTTGCCGTCCGATACTCCGGCAGGTATGTCAACGGTGACGGTTCTCTCGCCCTCGACGATGCCCCTGCCTCGACACACGTGACAAGGGTTGGTGATGACCCGACCCTCTCCCGAGCACCGGTCGCAGGTGGTGACGCTCATCACCGACCCGAGGAAGCTCTGCCTCGATACTCGGATCGTTCCCTGGCCCCCGCATCTGGGACAGGTCTCGGGTGACGCTCCCTCTTCCAGCCCCGAACCTGAGCAGGTGCCGCAGGCCACCGCGCTGTGGAAGGTGAGCGTGTGGTGTCCGCCGAAGGCCGCCTCTGCCAGGGTGATCTCTTGGGACACCAGGACGTCGCGACCTCTTGGCGGCTGCACTCCCGTCGTTCGGAAGCCAACGTCTCCGAAGACCATTCTCAGCAGGTCGTCGAACGGGCCGACGGTCGAGAACAGATCGCCGAGGTCGATCCTGTCGCCCCTGTCGTATCGAGCTCGGCGCTGCGGGTCG
>CAZKJJ010000220.1:0-4530 GCA_964553055.1 uncultured Acidimicrobiia bacterium | reverse complement strand
ATCTCCGAACAGGCCTCTAGTACAGTCGGGGGATGCCCAACCGTCTGGCAGCCGCGACCTCTCCCTACCTCCTCCAGCACAAGGACAACCCCGTCGACTGGCACGAGTGGGGTGAGGAGGCCTTCGCAGCCGCCAAGCTGACGGACAGGCCGGTCCTGCTCTCCGTCGGCTACTCGGCTTGTCACTGGTGCCATGTCATGGCCCACGAGTCCTTCGAGGATCCGGAGACAGCCGCCCTCATGAACGAGAGGTTCGTCAACGTGAAGGTGGATCGCGAGGAGCGCCCGGACGTCGATGCCGTGTACATGGACGCGGTTCAGACGTTGACGGGACACGGAGGTTGGCCGATGACGGTGTTCCTCACGCCTGAACGCAAACCGTTCTATGCGGGCACCTACTTCCCGCGCCGAGACGCCCATGGCGTCCCTTCCTTCTCGCGCGTGCTGAGAGGTGTCTCCGACGCCTGGGCCAACCGTCGAGACGACATCGAGAATCAAGCGGAAGGCCTCGCCGCCGCCATCAGCCGCCGCATCCAGCCGGTCGAGTCGCGCCCAGGCACGGAGACATTGCGACGCTCCTACGAAGCTCTGCTCGCGGGATTCGATGAGGAGCGAGGCGGGTTCGGGGGAGCTCCGGAGTTCGCCGAGGCTCCTGTGCTCGAGTGCGTGTTGGGAGCCGCGGAAGACGAGTGGGCGCCAGGAGCCACGCGTATGGCCATCACGACGTTGGAGGCCATGGCGAGGGGCGGAATCTACGACCAGCTGGGCGGGGGGTTCGCCCGCTACTCGGTCGATGCGAGGTGGCTGATCCCACACTTCGAGAAGATGCTCTACGACAACGCGCAGCTCGCTCGGATCTACGTCAGGGCATGGCAGGTGTCTGGAGGCGATTCGCTCAGACGGGTGGCCACCGAGACGCTCGACTACATGCTGCGTGACCTCGGTGGTGATCACGGGGGGTTCTTCTCAGCCGAGGACGCCGACTCGGAAGGGCAGGAGGGAAGGTTCTACGTCTGGAGTCTCGAGGAGCTACGGGACGTCGCCGGCGACGACGCCCGGCTGGCTGAGCTCCACTTCGGGGCGACGGCCGCGGGGAACTTCGAAGGAGCGAATCATCTCCATCAGGCGGTGCCTACAGGGAAGCTCGGGGAGGCGTTGGGGATGAGCGGGCGTGAGGTCGAGGAAGCTCTGAGCGGGCTCAGAAGGCGCTTGGTCGAGAGGCGCTCTGGCCGGACGCGTCCAGGCCTCGACGACAAGGTCATCACCTCGTGGAACGGCTTGGCCCTGCGGGCCCTCGCCGAATCGGGCGCAGTCCTCGCCGAGCCGCGTTACGTGGAAGCGGCACGTGCCAACGCACGGTTCCTGCTCGAGCACCTTCGGCGAGCCGACGGAAGGCTGATGCGATCGTGGCGGGAAGGCCGGACATCGGTGCCGGGCTTCTCGGACGACTATGCGTCGTTCGCGCTCGGCCTCTACACCTTGTTCCAGGTGACAGGAGAGGTCGAATGGTTCCGCGAGGCCCAGACGCTCGTCACAGACCTGGTCAGGCTGTTCGTCGACCCGCGTGGAGGCTTCTTCACGACTGGTGAGGACGCAGAGAGCCTCGTGACCAGACCCAAGGACATCATGGACAATCCACTTCCGTCTGGTAACTCCCTCGCAGCCGAGGTGCTGCTCGTCGACTCCCTCTACACGGGGAATGGGATTCACAGACAGCTCGCCGAGGATGCAGTCCGTGCCGCAGGCCAGATGGCCGAGCGGTACCCATCGGCCGTAGGCCACCTCCTGTCGGTGATTCACATGTTGGAGGCACCTCCCAAGGAGCTGGCCGTCACAGGGCCAGAGGCGAAGCGGCTCGCAACCGTCCTCTGGGAGGGGTTCCTCCCACACGTCGTGCTTGCGGTCGACGAGGACGGGGCCGCGAGCGCGGAGGTTCCGCTCCTGCGAGGGCGCTACGAGACAGGCAAGACCCAGGCCTTTCTCTGCGAGAACTTCGTGTGCAGGCGGCCGGTGGAGAGCCCAGAAGAACTCAGATCCCAGCTCGGGATCTGACCCGGCGGCGGGACCGCGGCCGGAGGCTTTTAGAGTCGCCGTGTGCTGGCTCTGGGCACCAACGGAACGATCGTACCTCCGGTGGAAGGCGTGATCAGGGGCGCGCGGCGCGCCGACGAGGGCCCTTTCGACTCCCTGTGGTGGCCCGACCACCTGATGGCGTGGCATCCACAGTCGATCTGGTACTCGAGCCCCCTTTCCGGTTTCATGCCCAATCCGCACATCTACGTCGACACTGTCGCCGCGCTGGCTGCAGCAGCAGTGCACACCGAGCGGATCCTGCTCGGATCCGCGGTCACCGAACCCGTTCGCAGGCACCCAGCCATGCTCGCTCAGGAGTTCCTCACCCTGGATCACTTCTCGAAGGGAAGGGTCATCCTCGGCCTCGGCTCTGGTGAGCGGGAGAACATCGAGCCGTACGGGCTCGATTTCTCGCGCCCCGTGAGCAAGTTCGAGGAGGCCGTGAAGATCATCCGCTTGCTGTGGGAGCACGACGAGCCTGTGCAGTTCGAAGGCGAGTTCTGGAAGCTGGAGGATGCCGTGGTGGGGATGGCGCCCTTCGGCACCAATGCCGACGGGACGCGCCGCTACCCGCCGATCTGGTCGGGAGCCCATGGGCCTCGCATGCTGGACATCGTCGGCAAGCAGCTAGACGGATGGTTGCCCACCTACCTTGGGGGCGTCGACGTCTGGGGGCACGGCTGGGCGGCCGTACGGTCGGCTGCGGCGGCGGCGGGAAGGGAGGATGCCGTCACGGCAGCCCTGTACGCCATGGTCGTCGTCGACGAGGATCCAGACGAGGTCGACCGTATATGTGATCACCCGATCGTCAAGGCATGGCAGCTGGTCACGCCTTCATGGGCCTTCGAGAAGCTGGGATATCGCCATCCGCTCGGGGAGGGATGGAACGGCTTTCGCGACTACGTACCCACCCGCCTCGAAAGGGATGACGCGCTGAAAGCGATCGACGCAGTTCCGCTCGAGGTGTCGAGGACCTACCTCCTCAGCGGTACCCCCGATGAGATCGTCGCCGAATTGAGGGACTTCCAGCGAGCAGGATTGGCCCATGCCGTACTGTGGAACATCACCTACATGGCCGACTTGGGCAAGCTCCGAACCAGTTACCACCTCCTCGCCGAGATGGCGCGGCACATCAAGGCAGATCGTTGATCCTCGAGAGCGCGCTTCAGGCAGTGGGTGGGACTCCCCTGATCAGGCTTGCGAGGCTCCATCCTCCTGGCAACCTGCTCGCGAAAGCCGAGTTCACGAGCGTCGGCGGGTCCGTCAAGGATCGCATCGCACTGGCGATGGTCGAGCGAGGCGAAGAACTCGGGCTGTTGCGTCCGGGAGGCACGATCGTCGAGCCCACCAGCGGTAACACCGGAGTTGGCCTCGCGATCGTCGGAGCGCTGCGCGGCTACAGGGTCATCTGCGTGATGCCAGACAAGGTCGCCCAGGAGAAGCGCGACCTGCTCACGGGCTACGGTGCCGAGGTGGTCGTGGCGCCGACGGAGGTGCCGCCGGAAGACCCGAGCTCGTACTACTCCGTGGCGGCTCGCCTCGCCGCTGAGATACCAGATGCGTACAGCCCAAACCAGTATGAGAATCCAGCCAACCCGGACGCCCATTACGCGGGCACCGGTCCTGAGATATGGGCCCAGACGGGAGGTGAGATCGGCGCCTTCGTGGCAGGGGTCGGGACCGGGGGAACCATCTCGGGCGTTGGTCGCTTCCTCAAGGAGCGGCGGCCTGAGATTCTGATCGTCGGCGTCGACCCTGAGGGCTCCATCTACACAGCTGGCGATCCCGCCAACGTCCATCAGTACCTGGTCGAGGGCGTGGGAGAGGACTTCTGGCCACAGACGCTCGACCCTGATGTGATCGACCGATGGATCGCGGTCGACGACCCATCGGCGATGACCATGACGAGGCGCCTCGCGGCCCAGGAGGGACTCCTCACAGGGGGTTCGGGTGGGATGGCAGTCGTCGGTGCCATCCAGGTCGCAACCGAGCTCGCTGACGAGCACGTCGTCGTCCTGCTGCCTGACTCTGGCCGCGGGTACCTCAGCAAGGTCTTCAACGATGCATGGCTCACAGCACACCGCCTACAACCATGAGGAAGCCCGAGCCAACCGGCTTCCCGCCACCTGGCAGAACCCAGGGACCTCGTTAGCATTCCGGAGCGGCGTGGAGCACAGAGGCGGGGCCGTGCCGAGCGCATCGGCGAGACCCCATCAGGGAACGGGTTTCGCTCCCGCCCAGAGGAGCCGGGCGTGATGTCATCATGGGTGAAATGGACGGTGATCGCCGCGGTCACGCTATCCGTCGGTGTGCTGGCGTTCACCGGTTGGTCGCTCTGGAAGGCCTACCACACGGTGGAGGGCATCTCGCAGCTCACCTTCGACCCCGCCCAGACCCGGGCCGCGCTCGAGGGTGCGCCTGCTCCGACCACCACGACCCCCACGGCTGCGGTGGAGCA
>CAZKJJ010000219.1:681-4551 GCA_964553055.1 uncultured Acidimicrobiia bacterium | reverse complement strand
ACAGCGCCTTGTCGATCCGCCGGCGCGGCTCGAGCAGCTCCGGGAAGAACGACCCCTGCCGCAGCTTGGGGATCCCGAGCTCGACATCGCCCGCTGGCGTGGACAGCAGCTTGGGGCGGTGGCCGTTGCGCTGGGCCAGCCGCAGCGGGGTGCGTTCGCCCGGTTCGGCCTGGATCGTGCCGGTCAGCTCGGCCTCGATCAGCTCCTGCAACGCGGTGCCGAGGATCTCGGCGATCGAGGTGGTCAGGCTCGCGTCGCTGCCGTTGAGGCGCTCCGCGAGCAGGTGGATGGCAGACTCGTACTGGGTCATCGTGCGTGTCTCGTTCTGTAGGAGGAATCGAGACTTGCACGGTGGCCCGCCTACTTGGCGGACCTGCTCCTACACCACCTGGTGGGACTCACCCCCCGGTGTCGGTCAGCGCCAGCTGGCTCATCCGGCGATCAGCGAACGCGTTGTCGCGGCCCCACTGCACGGGCCGTATCGCTGTCTCCCCCCTCGACAGTGCCGCCTCACCAGGTGGGCTACCCCTCGCTCGCTGGCTCCGTCTCGGTCGCAGGTGGAACCGAGGATTCCTCGAGGAGCCTCTGCGCCACGTCGAGTGAACGGTCGGACTCTACGACGAGGAAGACCGCTAATGCTGCCGCGGTCAGGAAGATCGGTCCGCTCTCAGCTGACCGCTTTTCAGCCGGCGTCGTGAAGTGGCTGTATGCGCCGAAGCCCGCGGCGATGGCGGCGAACGTCGCGGCCACCCAAGAAAGCAACTGTGACCATGCAGGCGTCAAGAATCCAGCATCCATGGCATCCCTCTGTGTGTCTGAGCTGAGGCCGCGGAGGCTAGGAGGCGGGCTCGCGTGCTCCCATTCGCGACGGGACTTCTCGTCCCCTCCCGGCCAGCGCTGGACATCTTTGAATAGCACTCGCACCTCTCCCCGACATCGCCCCGCCGGGGCGTCGTGGGGAGGAACGGGGTGACTGCATCGAGACAGTTGAACCTTGGGTCGTGTCAAGGGCGTTCAGCAGATTTCAGAGACGGCACCCCCTGCGCGGTCCCCACCCCCCGGCCTGGCACGTGCTGCAGCGGTCAAGCCGCCGCCCGACTCGTACGTTGGTGATGGAGTTGGTGGCCTACCCGTCCACGCCCCGCCGTAGGACCGCTGGTTGGGAGCGGCATCGGGGCGCCCCACGTCGTGGCGAAACGTGCTGACTTCTGCAGGGTCAGAACGGGAATCGGGGGCCGCCATGCGCTCATAGCGACCGAAGCGTGCTTCGATTCGTCACTTTACTTGAAAGTAATGTGACAGCATGGCACCGTGCGGCTGACTGGTTCTGCTCGAAAGGGGCTCGCGTGGGCCGCCCCCCACATCCTCGTGCTGTCGCCTATCTGCGTGTGTCCACGCTCGGTCAGGTCGACGGCTACGGGCTGGACGTCCAGGAGCAGCAGGTCCGGCAGTGCTGCCAGACGGCCGGCTTGCGTCTCGTAGGCATCACGCGTGACGAGGGTGTCAGCGGTGGTCTTGATGCCGAGGACCGTCCGGGTTTGGCTGAGGCTCTGACTTTGCTCCAGGCCGACGAGGCGGACGTCCTGGTCGTGGCCAAGCTCGACCGTCTGGCCCGCACTCTCACGGTTCAGGAGGCCGCTCTCGCCCACGTCTGGCGCTACAGCAAGCGGGTTTGGGCGTGTGACGTGGGTGAAGTGCTCGAGGACGATCCAGACGACCCGATGCGCACAGCTATGCGCCAGATGTCCGGCGTGTTCTCCCAGCTCGAGCGCGGAATGATCCGTGCCCGCATGCGTGCCGGCAAGGCACGGAAGGCAGAGCAGGGTGGGTACGCCGGCGGCGCTCCGCCGTACGGCTACCGGGCTGCGGGTGGCCAACTCGTGGAGCAGCCTCCGGAGCAGGAGGCCCTACGGCTCATGCGTCGGATGAAGCGGAAGGGCGAGTCGCTCCGCGCGATCGCCGAGGCACTCGACGAGGCCGGCCACCCCACGAAGCGCGGGGCGGATTCCTGGCACCCCATGGCCGTCTCGCGCATCCTCAAAGCTGACCGACGTCGATGACTCGCCCCACGGCGAAGCAACTGGACCTACGCTCGACCTGCCGCCCGGGAAGCGGTGCGTGAGGCCATGAATGCCTTGGTATCGGCGTCAAGAGCGAGTGGGGAGGCTCACCTGGTGAGCACTTGGGACTCTGGCGACTCAGACGATTCCGATGATGGCTTCTGGCCCGACGACTATGACGTAGACCCCGAGTCAGCGGAGCGCGCTCTACGTGAGTGGCGCGACCACGCCTTTGACCGCGCGTGGGCGAATGCGCGGATCATCACGTCTGACTCGCACCGCCGATACACGGATTGGGACGAGGCACCCTTCATTGCGGAGATGCGGGCCGAGATGCTCACCACGAATGCCGGTTGGATCGAGTTCGTCCGGCGCGTCGGCGAGGTGAACCCCGCCCTCGAGATGCCCCTCGCGGCCCTTCCGCCGCCCCGCGTCTGGTGGCAGCGCGCCACGGCAACCACCGGGGTGTCCATCGACGTGTCGCAACACGCCTCCATCGACGAGGAGTGGGACGAATCGATCCTGACAGTCGTGGTCAGCATCACGCAGCCGGCGGAGGGACCGACGGATGGGTGGCTCGTACTGGATCAGGGGCGGGAGGTACTTGTTGGGCAGACCCGAGAGTGGGCAGTGAGTCAGGTGCCCCTGGACTACTTGGACGTTGAAATCAAGTGGCGCCTCCTCGGAGACGCCAGCCCGTGCACTGTCCACGTGCCGCGTTCGGCCGACATGTTCGCCATGACCGCCATCGCGATCGACGAGGCCTCGGAACGCGTGTGGAACACCGTGCCCTGGTGGCGGGATGACAACGACGCGGGCAGGCTCATTCTCGATCGCACGCTTGCCGCAGCAAGCCGCGGGTGCGACGTCAGAGTCATTACCCGACCGCCGACCGGACAGTACAACGAGCGCAGCGCACTCTCCGTCCTCGAGCACCTCCAGCGGCGGCCCAACGTGAGAGTCGCTTTCAATCAGACTGAACACTCGAAGTTGTACATCGCTGACGAGGTCTCGGTACTCGGCTCTGCAAACCTCACATGGTCTGACGAACGCAATGAGAACGCCGGCACCTTCACGACCGGCGAAGGAACCCGGCAGCGTGCCCAGTCGTTCCAGCACCAGTGGCGCGGGCTCCTCGCAGCCGACGAGATGGAGCAGCGACGGCCATAGGTCTGTTTGCAGTGGCCAGCTCGGTCGACCTAGGAAGGTCCTGAATGTGAATGCCGCACACGCGGCCGCGCCCACGAGGTGCACGCCGACGAGTCCGGTCGCCCACCGGTAGGCGAAGTACGCCGGCGGGAAGAACAGCATCTCGGCGCTCCTGCTGCAGGGTCCCCGCGCTTGGGCGGGTCCACTCGGGCATGGCCCGCGATGTAGTGAGCCAGGACCCAGACCCGCCGCTGGCTGCAGGTGCCACGACCGCGTTGTGTGGCTGAGTCGCCTATGTGACTCTGCAACAGGCGAGCCGGGTCGGGCTGGCATGGCGGAGCCTCTATCCATCGACGTCTGCCGATGTGTCTCCGGCCGCTACTGCTAACCCCGTCTCGCCCGTCTCACTATGGAGATCTCTGCATTGACGGAGCGCAGTCGACCGCCTCGACCAGGAAGCGCGACGTGTGGCTGACAATCGAGGGTGAGCAGTACGGGCAACTCCTTGCTGTCTGTCGAACGTCGAGAAATCTTGTGCGCGTCCACCGTCCCCATGCTCAGACTGTGCGGTTGACTGAGCCCCAGCACGTCCTGACACGCCAGCGCTTGGTGACCGACGGGATGACCTGGCAACGCTTGCTGTCGGCCTGCGTCAGCGCCT
>CAZKJJ010000219.1:0-671 GCA_964553055.1 uncultured Acidimicrobiia bacterium | reverse complement strand
ACGCCCGCGGGGACCTGACGGTCGACACGACGGTCCAGATCACGATCGTCGAACGGCGAGAAACCTCCACACCTGACCAGCGAGGCGGACTTCAAGAGTTCCGCACGAGGATCTCTCCGACGAGAACGACGCCGAGACAGCGATCTCGGTGCAGCGCGCCACAGTGCGGCGAGGACGTCGACGACGTGAAGTCCGAGGCCTACGACAGTCGAATCCACGTCAGGCTGACCGAGGAGACGGGCCAGCGCGTGCCCGGTGTTGACGGCCTGCCGACCGCTGCCACATCCCTCGCATCATCGAAGCCATCGGGGATGGCGTGCTCGACGAGTCGCGGGCCCGCGTCAACCGCTCGTTCGGATCGGGCACCTGATGGCCCTACTGATCATCCCGTTCGCTCCGCTGAGCGGACCGTTCGCTTCGGCTCATGTTGTCGTCCCCGTGAAGCGTACGGGGGTCGTCCCAGAGTTCGCCCCGAGGGCGTACTGAGGGCGACCCCTACATGCCCTCGGATAGTGGGTTATGGCCCAACAGAAGTGGTTTCACCAAAGGTCGCCCCGCACCGCCCCCCTATAGGGGGCGGGCGAGGGACGAGAACAGAAGGAGAACGACGTGCGCGTCCACCGTCCCCATGCTCAGACTGTGCGGCTGACTGAGCCCCAGCACGTCCTGAC
>CAZKJJ010000218.1:0-4556 GCA_964553055.1 uncultured Acidimicrobiia bacterium | reverse complement strand
GCGGTCCCTTCGAGGTTCTCGTTGCCGCCGTAGGCAGTGGGAATCCACTCGCCTGGCTTGCGCGAGTAGTCGAGGTAGAGCATGGACGCCACGCCGTCGACACGAAGCCCGTCTGCGTGGTAGCGATCCAGCCAGAACAGCGCACTCGAGGTGAGAAAGGAGCGGACCTCGTGCCTTCCGTAGTTGAACACGAGGCTGTCCCAGTCGGGGTGGATCCCTTGCCTGGGATCACGGTGCTCGTAGAGGTGGGTCCCGTCGAAGCGAGCCAGCGCATGAGGGTCCTTGGCGAAGTGCGAAGGGACCCAATCGAGGATCACACCCACGCCACGTTGGTGGAGTCGGTCGATCAGAGACATGAGGTCCTGCGGAGTGCCGTACCGGCTGGTAGGCGCGAAGTATCCGGTGACCTGGTAGCCCCATGATCCGTAGAACGGGTGCTCCATGACGGGGAGGAACTCGACGTGTGTGAAGCCGAGGTCCGTGACGTAGTCGGCGAGCGGCTCGGTGAGTTGCCGGTAGGTGAGGTGGTGCCCGTCGTGGCGCCTCCACGAGCCGATGTGCAGCTCATAGATGGAGATGGGTGCCTCGAGGGCATTGTGGCCTGCCCTACGAGCCATCCACTCCCCGTCGTTCCAGCGGTAGTCGAGGCTCCATACGACCGACGCGGTCTTGGGGGGTGACTCGTGCCGGAAGCCGACGGGGTCGGCCTTTTCGACGGTCTCCCCGCTCTGGCTGGTCACGTGGTACTTGTAGATGGCGCCGTCGCCGAGGTCCGGCACGAAGCAGCTCCAGACTCCTGAGGTCGCCTCCGGTGTCATCGGGGTCCGCGATGGGTCCCATCCGTTGAAGTCTCCGATCAGACCGCCCGCCTGCGCGCTCGGCGCCCATACTGAGAACCTGGTTCCGCCCGGTCCCGTGTGAGCTCCGAGGAACTCGTGGATGCGGGCGTGGGTTCCGTCGGCAAACCGGTCGAGGTCAGCCTTGGAGAAAGGGCTGGCAGTCGTCACGGGAGCCGGGGGAGTCTACAGGGCGCCCGATGGGTGGCACGGGTGGCGGCGGCGACCTACCCCTCCTGGGCGGCGACCTACCCCTCCCGGCCGGTGACCCAGCCCTCCCGGCCGGCGGCCCGGTCCGACCGGGCCCTTCCACGGCGAGGCGCCTCCAGGCGTCACTGCCCGCGCAACCCGCAAGCCCCCTCCCTCCCTCCCTCTCGGGGCTGTCTCGGTGAGCGTCCTTCCTGCCCCGGGAGGCTGCGATCGGACGCGATCGGCACGGGCTTTCCTCATATCGACCGGGATTATCTAGCCTCCAGAGAGGAGCGAATGACATGAACTCAGAGCACAGATGGCTGATCGGAGGCTTGATCGGTCTAGCGGTCATCGCGCTGACGGCGGGTGCCTTCGCCATCGGCTACTCCGCAGGCCAGGACGAAGCTTCGGAGCCGACGACGATCGGCGAGAAGCTCCAGGCATGGACCGATTGTCTCAACGAAGCGGGTGCGAACGTCCCGACCGTCCAGGCGACAGGTGACGGAGGCTTCACCGTGACCGTCAGCGGGTCAGCGCTGGAGGATCTCGACGTCGGTGGTCTCCTGCTGGCTCTTCCGCAGTGCGCTGACCTGGCTCCTGGCGTTCCTCTTTCGATGCTCGGGCCGCTGGTCGGTCCCATGCTCGGAGGACACGGGATGATGGACCAGGGGCCTTCCACCGGCCAGGGTCCGGGAGACGGTCGCTTCGAGGTCTTGTGCGAGCGGCTCAGGCAGGGCGACGTCGCTGGCAGTGACGTTCCGGAGGCGCTGTTGGACCTGTGTGGGCTGGGAGGGGACGGCTGAGCCCTGAGAAGGCTCCTTCGAGTGTGGTACGTGCCACTTCCTTCCAGATCACTCAGGACCTTCTCCCCTGATTGCGAGCCCTCCCGGGTCCTATGGTGGTGCCTCGGGGAGCAACCCCCAGGGGCGCGGTCTTCAGAGCGCCCGTAGAGGCGTGGCCGTGCCCGCCCTCCGGATGGGAGGGACCGTGACCGACGCCGGGGAGGTGCCCATGAGTGCCGTGAGGTCCTACGGATCCAGGACCACCGCCAAGATGGTCAGCACACTCAACGACCGCCGCAAGGCTGCAGCCCACGCCGCCACCAGTCTGCGTGAGGAGTTCATCGAGGCTGCGACCACGGTTGACATGAGCGATCTCGTGGACGACGACGGAGGCCAGGGGCAGGACACAGAGGATGTCCTGATGCTGGCGGAACGGGTCGAGCTTCACATTGCCGAGATCGAAGCTGCCCTCGAGCGTGCAGCCCGAGGCACATACGGCATCTGCGTTGGCTGCTCGCGACGGATACCTCTCGCACGGTTGGAGGCGCTGCCCTCGACTCCCTGGTGCATCGAGTGCAGCCTGCGGGCGAGTGGACACTGACGCTCCGTTGCCGCTCGGGGGAACCACCAGCCGGACCAGGTGGCCGGCGGCGTTCCGTCCTGGGCACGCTGTCCGGTCATCCGGCGATCCGGAACGTCCCGGAGGCCCAGCCTTCCGCCGGCAACGGCGCGAGGGCTTGGAGACCGCCCTCGTTGGCTGCAAGACGAGCCCTGCTACGACGATGGTCCGAGGAGTGTTGCCGGCGATGCCACAGCCCGGGCGGTGATGGGGCCGGTGGTCACGACGCCCGACCTCTCGCTACCGTGCAGCCAGGAACGGGTGCCCGCCAACCGTGATGGACTCCTTGGACGCTCAGATCTACGAGGGCAGCAAGGACGAGCTGGTCCGCTACGCGAGCGTTCTGGCAGGTCCTGAACTGGCTCAAGAAGTCGTTTCGACGGCGGTTGGGAAGCTCGTTACCTCCGGCCTGAGCGGCTCGGGACACGCCCGCCTCCACTTGTACAGGGAGGTGCTTCGCGAGGCACGGGCTGCTGTCAAGCGCAGAGGGCAGTTCCTGCCGCCTCCCGACCCGTCGGGCCAGGCGGCCAACTGGAACCTGGATCTGTGGGATGCGGTTCAGCGGCTGCCGGTGCGTCAGCGCGCCGCCACCTTCCTCTTCTATTGGGCCGAGGCATCGATTGCGGATACCGCTCTCCTGATGGATGCCTCGCAGGGGACCGTGAAGCGCTATCTCAGACTGGCCCGCCTGCGCATCGAGGAGGTGCTCGATGGCCAGACGTCATGATCGTTTGGGGGCGGCGTTTCGAGCAGCCTACGACGAGATGGTGGCGAGCACTCCGCCGCCCCCATCGGTCGAGGAGGTGCGGCTTGCGGCGGCAACCTTGTCGTCTGCGCGGCGAGCCAATCGGCCACTGATCGCCCTCGCTGGCGCCGCGACGGTCGTCGTGGCGGTCGCTGGCGCCGCAGTGCTCCTCGGAGGCTCTGATCAGGGAGCGACGCCCACTCAGCCGACCGCCGGCGGTGCCACCACCCTGGAGGGTGTTTCCTCCTCGTCTGCGGTCACGACCACGGGCTCGGGCGCTCCGACCACGACCACGGGGCTCCTGCTCCGCCCACCCCCTTGGGCTGCTGAGGCTCTGACGCCGGATGCAGCGGATCCTGTGCTGTTGGATGCCTGGAATCGGGCAGGGAATCGAACGTGGTGCTCCCTGCTCGCCCCTGCCGACCTCGGGCAGGAGGGCGCAGGCGCCGCATCTCGGCCGGTTGACTTCGGTGAAGACGCCTGGGCCGTCTCCTGGGATCGCTCGGAGGGACCGGGCCTCAGGGCAAACGGCACGCCATGCGAGGACTGCGGCCGCAGCGCGTTCGGGGTCGCTGGCACCGGCGTGCTCGCCGATGTGGATGCGGTGCACAACCTCCCCAATGTCCTGGAGTGGAGCGACGGAAGCTCCGCAGGATTCGGAAACGAGGGAACCGGATCCGTCGATCCGGAAACCGAGAATCCGGTTCCCTCGAGGCAGCTGGCAGACATCGTCGTGGCCGGTCAAGTCTGCATGTACCAGGCGTGGTCGAGCCTCGGGCCCAGCCACATGGGATCGTTCCTCGCTCAGCTGCGTTTTGTCGAGGGCTACCAGGGGGAGGCAGTCGAGGTTCGCAGGCCAGGTGATCCGCCCGCCGTCGTCCATGCCGGAGGTGACCCTCCCTGGGGTCAGGCTCCCGTGGCTGCCTCGGATGTGCCCACGGAGTTGGTGTCGGTGTGGCAGAACTCAGGTGAGGTGACGCCTCTGGTGATCATCGAGGGTCTCGAAGACGAGCTGTCGGCTGCCACGCTGCGGAGGGCCAATTTGGGTGCCTGGGCTGTGGCGTGGGACAACCCTGACGGTCCGGGGCACGACGGGGCGAACGCTCCCTGTGCTGACTGTGGGCGGGGCGTGGTTGGGCTCGCAGGGGAGCAGGCCTCCGAGCCGCCCGCCCTCGAGCTGCCGTACGGCCGGATCGACTGGACGGACGGGAGTGTGGCCCTGTACGACCTGCGGCTGGGCAGCGGCGGGCTCCCCCCAGAGCGGGTCAGCTACGAGGACCCCGTCAGCGGCGAGGCCGTCTCCGACGGGTGGGAAGCGATCCTGTACATACCGAGCGCCTCAGCGGCGTACACGGTCTGGACGCACTTGGGTGAGGACCACC
>CAZKJJ010000217.1:0-4556 GCA_964553055.1 uncultured Acidimicrobiia bacterium | reverse complement strand
ATTACGACCAGCACCAGCACGGCTGATATAACGATGCCCTGGAGGCCACCTCCCGGGCGGACCCGGCCGAAAACGGGTGGAAAGATTCCCAGTCGGCCCAACAGCGATGTGACGCCGCCGGCCGCGTAGGTGTTGGCATTCGCGCTCGAGGCTGTCGCGAGCAGCGCAGCTATGGCCATGATAGTGAACCCGGCCTGGCCGAGGATGGGCTCGGCGGCGACGGCCAGGGCAGTGTCACCTTTAGCGATCACATCTTCGGTGGGCAGGGTTCCGAGGACGCCGAGCGCAATAGCCACATATACGACAGTGGCAATGGCGATCGCCAGGTACATCGCCTTGGGAAGGTTGCGTTCAGGATTCGGGATATCGCCCGCGGAGAAGGCCACTACCCCGAAGCCCAGATAGGCGAAGAAGGTGAGGGCGACACTGCCCACGATGTCGCCCGCCGGCGGATATCCGGCTGGATCCAGCAGCTCGGGATCGATGTTCAGGAGCGTCACGACAGCAAACCCGCAGAGTATGACCAGCAGGAGAGCCACGATCACTGTCTGGGCGCTGTTGACGGTCTCGGCACCTGCGAGGTTGATCAGTGCAACGATCACGATCAAGCTGCTCGCCAACAGGGTCACGGCCACACCAGTCACCTCATCGCCGAAGAGAAGCGAGCCCAGGTAGCTACCAAAGGACACACACACCATGGCGGTCACGATGAGGCCCGCGAAATACATTATCCAGGAGCCCATACCTGTCACATGTCCCGTGCCATACCCGCGCACGAGAAACTCGATGGTTCCTCCATGGGAGGGATAGCGGACACCGAGCTTGACGAAGGAGTACCCCTGGAGGAGTGCAATCAGCGCTGCGACCAGAAAGGCGATCCAGACCGCCGCACCGGCGACAGCGGCCGATTGGCCCAAGAGCGCGAAGATCCCTGCTCCGACCATGGCCCCGACGCCTAGGAACGTGGCGCCGAGGACGGTCATTCGGCCGCGCAGCTCCGGTGAGTCGACTCGGACGGTGATTCTCGTGTTGGGGTCGGTCAATCTGAGCCGAGCCGTTCCAGGAGCAGTGCCTCGGCGACGATCAAACGCTCGATCTCGCTGGGGTCGACACTCTCGTTCGAAGCATGGATCTTGGCTTTGGCCACATCTTCGGCTCCGAAGATGAGTACCTCGGCTGTGGGCGCTACTTCGCTTAGGGTGGCGACCAGCGCTATGGACCCTCCGCTTCCGATCAGCCCGACGGGTCGGTTGTAGGCCTCTTCGAAGGCGGCCACCGCTGCCTTCGCCGCCGGTCCGCTCACATCTGCCGCGAACGGGAACCCTGCACGTACCTTCTCCACCTCGACGTGTGCACCCCAGGGGGCGTGATCCTCGAAGAAGGCCGTCAGCTTGTTCAACTCGCTCTCCGCATCACCTCCTGGAGCGACTCTCATCGAGATCCTGGCTCGGGCCTCAGGAAGCACCACGTTCGACGCTTTGTCGACGGTGGGCGCATCGATCCCGATCACACTGGCAGACGGACGCGACCAGAGCCGAGATCCGAGCGATCCCGACCCGACGAGTCGGGCTCCTTCGACTACCCCTGCCGCCTCTATGAATTCTCCTTCGTCCGGCTCTGATCCGTCCCACTCGTAGCTGTGCAAGCCGGGAACCACCGTATTCCCATCGTCGTCGTGGAGGAGCGACAGAAGCTTGATCAACGCCAGCAACGCGTCGGGCGCCGCCCCACCGAAGATTCCGGAATGAGCAGGGTGCAGCAGCGTCCGCACGGTCACATTGCAGACCACGTTCCCTCGGAGTGTCGTAGTCAACGCAGGATCGCCTGCTCGCATGTTCCCCATGTCGGCGATCACGAACGCGTCGGCCTGGAACATTTCCGCGTTGGCCCGAACGTAGGGGCCGAGATGGCTGACTGTCTCCTCCTCTCCCTCGATGAGCACTTTCACGTTTACTCGGGGTGCTCCGGTGAGGGTTTGGAGGGCGCCCGCGTGGATAATGATTCCGCTCTTGTCGTCGGCAGTGCCACGACCGTAGATACGGCCATCCGCGCCCTCTGTCGCCGTGAACGGGTCGGTATGCCAGCCCTGGTCCTTGGGAGCCGGCTGCACGTCGTAGTGCGCGTAGAGGAGAACGGTTGGACTTCCTTCAGGCCCCGGAATGGTCCCGAAAACGGCGGGGTGGCCAGCGCCAAGATCTAGCTCGGCTGCGTCGGTCACGCCGGACCGGCGTAGAAGCGCGACCACGGCGTTTCTCATCGCGTCCACCGGCTCCGTCGGAAACCCGGGGAAGGCGATCGAGGCGTGAGAAACCAATTCCTTCAGATCATCTAAGAGTGAAGGCATGAGATCGGAGGCCCTGGCCCGGATGGCGTCAGTGGTCATCGGTCAGCCCACGAGCGGAGCTATGAGGAGTCCGGCCGCGACTACGACAACCCAGCCCACGAGCATGGGGATGGTGAAGGAGTGCCAAACTGGCAGCTGAGACAGCCGGGTCGAGCCGGTCTCATCCATCTCGACGGCGGCGATCTGCTGGCCGTTGGCGGGGAACAGCCACACTCCGATCAACGAAGGCCACATCGCGGTGACCACCGCCGGAGACAGCGCAGCCAAGCCGAAGGGAACGATCGAAAGCGTGGTCGCCGATTGGCTGGTCGTAAAACCAGCCACGAGAAACAGTGCCACCGCCAGCATGAGCGGGTAGTTCTCGACGAGTTCGGCCAATGGCTGAACGATGACCTCGTAGTTGCTCGTCAGAAACGTATCCACCATCAGAGCAATGCCAAACAGAGCAATGGCCGCCACCAACCCCGCAGCCATCAGACTCTGCTTCACGACATCTCCGGGCTTCACGCCAAGCCAGACGATGATGACGAGGGCAGCTGTGAACATGATGATCTGGATGACGGCCGTCATGCTCAAAGGAGCCGCCGCATCCCCTTCACCGACCATGGGTCGGAGCCCTTCGAAGAGACCGAGCAGCACGATCAGCACAACAGCCACGCCGAAGATAATCGCTGACCGCACCGCCCCTCGGGGAAGCTCCTCTCCGGCGTCGACGCTGGCCTGGTCATCCCTCCTGGTAGCTGCACCGTCCTGTGCCATGGCGGTCGCTACTGCCGGGGCGGCGTTGGCAAACTCCGGGTCACGCGCAGCTACCGCGGCGGGCACCGCCAGCTCTCCGCTGAGAACCCTGCGGCGATACTCCTCGTCGCGCTCCAGAGGCTGTCCGAGTCGGCTCGAGACAAGCGACATAGCGATGCAGGCAACCACCGACGCGGGAATCGTGATCACCAGAACCTGAACGAGACCGAAACCCTCAGGGAGTAGACCCGTGTAGGCGACCATGGCTGCCGACACCGGACTGGCCGTGATTCCCAGGCCGGAGGCCACTGTTGCAGCCGCGAGCGGTCGCTCGGGTCGAATTCCGTTCTCGAAGGACGTCGCGTAGATGACAGGGATCAACGCAAAGAAGATGTTCGACGTGCCAGCGAACATCGTGAAGGCGAACGCCACCAAGGGAGCCGCGTAGGTTATCCGTGAAGGGTTGGCCTGTATGAGCCGGGCGGCAAGCTTAACGAGAAAGTCGATGCCACCTGCGGCCTGCATCGCTGCTGAAGCTGTGATCACCGCGAAGATGATTCCGATAGCCCCGATCGGAGCCGATCCCGGATCCAAACCGAAGACGAAGATCAGTACACCGGTGGCCACTATCCCCCACAAACCCAGGCCCAGGCCTCCCGTCTTCACACCAAGAAAGATGGCACCGAGGACGACGACGGCCTCCAGGATCACCTTCCAGTCCACTCGTCCCTCCAGCTGTCCGGCAGTGCAATGAGCATAGAGAACGACGCATGGCGGAAATGTGCACGACACCAAGCCTGGAGTCCCGTACCGCCTCTCAGACGGGGGGTCCTACCCCTCGCCTTGGTCGTATCTCTCCAACAACTCTTGAGCTACCGGGCTGGTACCACGGTCATGCTGAGGCGATGTTCAGTTGAGGGGCTAGAGCGTCTGACATGAACCTCACCGACCTCTAAGAGTGGCGGCTATAGGGCTGCTAAGAGGCCTGACAGCCCTGATGCCCGTCTATCGATGGGATTACCTGGTCTCGGGTTCCTCACGACGAGGCGATCTTCGGAAGAGGGGAGGGCCCTTCGGGCTTCAGCGCCGCGAGCATGAACAGCGTCACTGCCGCAGGCCCGGGCCTCGTGGCAGTCGGATCGGACTTCATGAGGAGCGCAACGCTCGGTGGATGGGTCACCGTTGGAGTGGTGTGGACCTCCGTTGATGGGATCAACTGGTCACGGGTCCCTCACGACGAGGCGGTCTTCGAGGCACCGCCTCGACCCGAGTTGCTGATGAACAGTGTCACCGCTGGCGGTCCCGGTCTGGTGGCGGTCGGGGCGAACACAGTGCATGACTTCTGGGCCACCCACAACAATTCCGGCGAATCCGACGTCGCAGTATGGGTAGCTGCGCCAGGTGAGTGAGCAATGTGCAGACCTCCCGGAAGACTGATCCGGAAGTTGCCATCGCAGGAGGTCTGAAGGTGTCG
>CAZKJJ010000216.1:0-4572 GCA_964553055.1 uncultured Acidimicrobiia bacterium | reverse complement strand
ATGTACTGCGGGATCTGCGTCGAGGTCTGCCCATTCGATGCCCTGTTCTGGAGTCCGGAGTACGAGTACTCAGAAGTCCAGATGGGTGCGATGTTGCACGATCAGGACAGGCTTCAGGATTGGATGAAGACCGTTCCTGACATGTCGGCCTTGAACCAATGAGGTACCGCAGAGGGCAACACCTGACAGGAGCCCCGCCCTGGGATACGCAGGGCAGGGTCACGGGGGGCTCGAGCGGGCAGGGGGCCCCAGCATGACCTTCGGGAACTGGATCACGGATCCGCAGAACTGGGCCTTTCTCGCCCTCGGGCTCGTGGCAGCGGGGGCTGCCTTCCGGGTGGTCACCTCTCGGAACATCGTTCACGCGGCCCTGTTCCTCGTGGCGACGCTCGGCGCCACGGCAGGTCTGTTTCTCCTGCTCTCGGCGGAGTTCGTGGCGTGGGTCTTGGTGCTCGTCTACATCGGCTCGGTCGTGATCCTGTTCCTGTTCGGCATCATGATCACCCGAGCGCCGATCGGGCGGGAGGCTGCGGTCGACCACCCGAGACGATGGCCCGCAGCCGTCGCCGCCGTGGCACTGTTCGGCGTTCTCGCTGGGGTCTCCTGGTACACGTTCGGCACCACGGAGCTGACGGGCGTGGGTGAGGCGACCTCGACCGATCTCCTCGGGGAGTCGCTCCTCGGCCGATACGTGCTTCCCTTCGAGGCGGTCTCGTTCCTGCTCCTTGCCGCTCTGATCGGAGGCATCACCCTCGCCCGCAAGGATGCTTCGCCTGCCGAGGAGGAGGCGTCCTCCCGCGAGCGACAGGCGGCCCCCAGGTGATCCTCACTCAGTATCTCGTCCTCGGGGCCCTCATGTTCGCTCTCGGTGCGTTCGGACTCCTGGCCAGAAGGAACGCCGTGATGGTGCTGCTGGCTGTTGAGCTGATGCTCAACGCCGTCAACCTCAACCTCGTCGCCTTCGAAGCTGTGATCAGGGACTCGCTGGCCAGCGGCCAGGTGTTCGCCATCTTCGTCATCACCGTGGCCGCAGCCGAGGTGGGCGTGGGGCTGGCCATCGTGCTGATGATCTTCCGCAACCGCACCTCGGCGAACGTCGACGAGCTGGATCTCATGAAATGGTGAGTCTCGCTGCTGAGGTGCCCGCAGGCGTCACGACCAGCGGAGTACTTCTCGACTGGGCCTGGCTGTTGGTGGTCGCGCCCTTCCTCTCCTTCGTGGCCATCACCCTCTTCGGGAAGCGGCTCCCCGGCAAGGGCGCCGAGATAGGGATCGCAGCCGTCGGGTTCGCCTCGGTCTACGGCATCGCCCTGTTCCTCATCAACGTCACAGGAGGCGTGCTCTTCTCCCGGTCGGTCGAGGTCGCACGATTCGGCGAGTTCGTCATCGAGTGGGGCTGGCTGCTCGACGGCCTGTCGACGATGATGTTCGTCGTCGTGGGGGTGGTCTCAACCCTCGTCCACGTGTACTCGGTGGGCTACATGCGAGGCGACGAGCGCTTCACCTTCTTCTATGCGGCGCTCTCGCTGTTCACAGGCTCGATGCTGCTGCTGGTCGTGGCGCCCAACCTCCTCCAGATGCTCGTCGGCTGGGAGCTGGTCGGCCTGTGCTACTACCTGCTGATCGGACACTGGTGGGAAGTCAAGGAGAACTCGGACGCTGCCATCAAGGCGTTCGTCACCACGAAGACAGCAGACATCGGATTCGTGCTCGGTGTGATCGTGCTGGTCTGGGCTGCAGGGTCGTTCCGCTTCGAGACGTTGCTCGGAGCCGCCGTCGATGGTCAGCTCACCACCTCGTTGGCGGTCACAGGAGCGATCCTTCTCTTCGTCGGTGCCATGGGCAAGAGCGCCCAGTTCCCTCTGCATACGTGGCTGCCGGACGCCATGGCTGGTCCGACGCCCGTCTCCGCCCTGATCCACGCCGCCACCATGGTCACCGCCGGGATCTACATGGTGGCGCGGCTCTTCCCCCTGTACGAGGGGCTGGCCGAGGAGGCCAGGACGTTCATCCTGGTCATCGGCACGATCACATTGGTGATCGCCGGGCTCTTGGCTGTCGTCCAAGACGACATCAAGCGGGTCTTGGCATACTCGACGGTCAGCCAGCTCGGCTACATGGCGGCAGCGCTCGGAGCAGGGGGGTACACGGCTGCCTTGTTCCATCTGTGGACCCACGCATTCTTCAAGGCGCTGCTCTTCTTGGGCGCGGGCGCCCTGATCCACGCCGCGCACTCGAACAACATGTCAGAGATGGGAGGGCTGCGCAGAGCGATGCCCACCACCTTCTGGACGTTCCTGGTGGGCACGCTCGCGCTCATCGGCATCCCGCCGCTCTCGGGGTTCTTCTCGAAGGACGAGATCCTGGCGACGTTCAACGCCGAGGGGTACGTGATCGTCCTCGCCATCGGAGTGCTCGGTGCTTTCATCACCGCGCTCTACATGTCGAGGGCGGTCTTCTTGACGTTCTTCGGTGCCTACAAGGGACGGGGTGAGCCGCACGAGGCAGAACGGGTCATGACGATCCCTCTGGTCATCCTGGCGGTGGGAGCGCTGGCCGCGGGATGGGCGAACATCGCCGGCTTGTACACGGGCTTCTCGGAGTGGGTCACGACCAGGGCGCTGCCGATCGTCGAGCACCACCTGGAGACGCTCGACGTGGCGGTCGTCGGCTCGGGGCTGCTGGCAGGCTCGGTGGGGATCGGCCTCGGCTACCTCCTGTACTACCGGGATGCCGACACACAGCGCGAGCGCGACCGGCTACGCATACCTGTCCTCTGGCCTCTGCTCGAGCGCAAGTACTACCTCGACGATGCCTACTTCTACGGGATCGTCCGCCCGATTCGCGATCCGCTCGCCAGAGCCGTGAACTGGACCAACGACCGGATCATCGACTGGGTGGTGAACGTCACGGGGATCATCGCCATGGCACTGGCCGGCTTCGTCTACAGGGGGTTCGATCAGCGTGGCATCGACTTGGTGATCAACGGCGTGTCGTTCGCCACGGATGCCGCAGGTGGTCGTCTCCGGTTCGTGCAGTCCGGACGTGTGCAGCAGTACCTGGCGGCGTTCGTCGTCGGGGCGTTGGCGCTGGTGGTCGTGTTCGTGTGGGTAGTCACCTAGGAGGGATGAACTAGATGGATTGGTTCGACAACGGTGGGGGATTGACCCTGGTCGTGTTCCTGCCCGCGGTAGGCATGGTGGCCATCCTGGCTCTCCCCAAAGCCCGAGAGGGCGCCATGAAGGCCGTCGCGCTCGTGACCACGCTGGCCTCGTTCGTGCTGGCTGTCGCGGCCGCTACCAGGTTCGACTACCACCGGGGTGGTGAGTTCCAGCTGGGCACCGACCAGCCGTGGATCAACGCGATCGACGCCAGGTATCACATCGGCGTGGACGGGATCAGCCTTCCGCTCGTCCTGCTGACCACCTTCGTGACCGTCCTCGCGGTGATCTACACGATGAAGCACGCCGAGGAGCCTCACAACCCCAAGGCTTTCCTCTCCCTGATCCTGCTCTTGGCGGTGGGTATGGCAGGCACGTTCGTGGCCCTCGACCTGGTGTTGTTCTTCCTGTTCTTCGAGCTGGTGCTGCTTCCCATGTACTTCATGGTCGGGATCTGGGGAGACAAGGTGAAGCGCAGGCTGCCCGGCTTCGACCGTGAAGTCGAGATGCGGCTCTATGCGGCCATCAAGTTCTTCCTGTTCACGCTGTTCGGGTCGGTGTTCATGCTGCTGGGCTTCCTCGGGCTGTACTTCGAAGGGGGGAGGACCTGGCAGATCCCGGATCTGATCGCGGCGGGACAGTCCGGGGCCTTCACGGGAACTCTCGCCTTCCTGATCTTCGCAGGGCTGTTCCTGGGCTTTGCGGTGAAGGTCCCGATGTGGCCTCTCCACACCTGGCTCCCTGACGCCCACACGGCAGCTCCCACCGTGGGATCGGTGCTGCTAGCGGCCATCCTCCTGAAGCTGGGCTCGTACGGCTTCATCAGGATCAGCATCCCCATCCTGCCCGAGGAAGCACAGCAGTGGGCTCCTGCGATCGCCGTGCTGGCTGTGATCGGCATCATCTACGGGTCGCTGGCATGCCTGGCCCAGCGTGACATGAAACGGCTGATCGCCTTCTCTTCGGTCGGGCACATGGGCTTCGTGATGCTGGGTATCGCCACGCTGACGCCGACGGGGCTCAACGCGGCCCTCATCGGGATGGTCGCCCACGGGGTGATCACGGGCCTGCTCTTCTTCCTGGCTGGGTCGATGTCGCACCGCTACCACACGCGGGAGATGGCACGCCTCGGAGGCAACCTGAAGCTGATGCCCGTCATGGGCGGGATCTTCGCCTTCACGGCCATGGCGTCGCTCGGACTCCCCGGCCTTGCTGGATTCTGGGGGGAGTTCATGTCGCTGCTTGGTGCCTACAACCCGTTGGGCGGGCTCGACGAGGGATTGTTCCGGACGGCCATGGTGCTGGGGGCGGTCGGCACGGTGCTCACCGCCGGATACATGCTGTGGATGCTGCAGCGGGTCAACCTCGGCGAGCCCTCCGAGGAGTGGACGGGCCACAGCTTCTCGGACGT
>CAZKJJ010000215.1:0-4576 GCA_964553055.1 uncultured Acidimicrobiia bacterium | reverse complement strand
CCTTGCGGACGGCCGCCAGACATGCCGACTACACGAACTTCGGGTTGGACCTGCCGCACTTCGTGCACAAGTCGGGTGTCCTGGCCCGTCACTGCCGGCAGGAGGGCACAGACTTCGACCGGATCGTGAAGTCGTCGAACTTCACGATCGCGATCGGGTCCACGGTCCAGGAAGCAGAGGACAAGATGTCCTGGTTGGAGGATTACTACATCCAGTTGGACGTCCCCGAGGACAGGGCCAAACGTCAGGTAGCGTTCATCAAGGAGGCAGGGGTCTGGGGATCGCCAGACAAGATCCTCTCGGACCTCGAGGAGTGGCAAGCGGCGGGGATGACGTACGCCATCTTCTTCTTCCCTGAGGCCCCCTACGACCGGAGCGGGATCGAGCTGTTCGGCAAGGAGGTCATCCCTGCCTTGCAGTGACCCCGCTGATTGCGTGCGACCGAATCGCGGATAGCCTGAGCTGCGTATGACCAGGCCCCTCTTTCCCCAAAACGTGGTCGCCATGATCTGGGACTTCGACAAGACCCTGATCCCCGGCAACATGGAGACCCCGCTGTTCCGGCACTTCGGCATCGACGAGGCAGCCTTCTGGGAGGAGGTCGAGGGCCTGGAGGACTGGTACCGCGCTCGCGGAGCAGAGCTCATCGTGCGGGATCCTCTGTACCTCAACCACATCTTGACGTACGTGCGGGAAGGCCTCATGCCCGGACTCGGCAACGACCTGCTCCGCACGCTCGGGGCCGAGATCGTCTTCCACGAGGGCATCCCTGACTTCTTCGATCGCATCAGAAAGACGGTCGAGTCGGAGCCGATGTTCGCGGAGCATCAGATCACCGTCGAGCACTACGTGATATCCACCGGGCTTCGGCAGATGATCCTCGGGTCGGCGCTGGCCCCCTATGTCGAAGACGTCTGGGCCTGCGAGTTCATCGAGATGGTCGCTCCCCCCCACTACGCCGACCAGCAGGGGCGGCTGTTCTCACCAGAAGGCGAGATCCGCCAGCTCATCTACACGATCGACAACACGACCAAGACGCGAACACTGTTCGAGATCAACAAGGGAAGCAACAAGAACCCCTCCATCGACGTCAACGCCAAAATCGCCAGAGAGGACAGAAGGATCCCCTTCCAGAACATGATCTATGTAGCGGACGGACCTTCGGACGTCCCCGTGTTCTCTGTGGTCGAAGCCAACGGTGGAAGAACCTACGCCGTGTACAGGCCTGGCTCACGAGCCGAGTTCGAACAGGCAGCTCGTCTGCTCCAGCAGGACCGTGTCGATGCCTTCGGCGAGGCCGACTACTCGGAGAGCTCGCATACCGCCCTGTGGCTCACGCACGCCGCCGAGGGCATCGCCCGCCGCATCGTGAGGGACAGGGAAGAGGCACTCAGCGAGCGGGTCGGGCTCCCTCCACGTCACGTCATCGAAGACTGAGCCACATCTCGTTCGTCTGATGGCGGCCATGCAGGACTGACCACCGCCGCCCGCCAGGGAGGGCCGTTCGACCCTAGTCCAGCATGCAGACGAAGGCATACGGTGCAGGGGATGCACCAGCTCACTGCACCGAGTGGACATGAGATGCAGGCCTACCTGACGGCCGGTGATGTGACCCGCCTCCTGCGGATCGACAAGTCGACTGTCTACCGCATGGCGGAGGACGGAAGGCTTCCAGGATTCAAGATCGGCAGGCAGTGGCGTTTTCGGAGCAAGGACATCGAGGCCGTGCTCGGTGCGACCCTCGAGTCGTCGCATGCACCTGTCGACGTTGTCAGGGCTGCGGATCTCGCAGGGCTGTTCGCTGAGCTCTACGGCGTCATGGCCGTGGTCACCGACCTCGAAGGCAGACCGCTCACGGACGTGCTCAATCCCGGCCGTTACTTCACCCTCCTGAGCGACGACCCTGGCGTGATGCGAGCCTGCACTGCCGAATGGAAGGGATACGCCGACGACTACCAGCTGACTCCCGTGCTCGCGCAGAGCCGCTTCGGCTTTCAGTGCGCCCGCGCGTTCGTCAGGGACGGCTTCGAGCTCGTGGCCATGGTGATCGCAGGGGGCATCGCGCCGGATCCCGGCCTCCAGCCCAAACAGATCGCGGCGATCGCCGAAGGCGCAGGCGTCGACATGGATGCGCTCGTGGAAGCAGCCGCCACCCTGCCCTCGCTCGACGAGGCACGGCGTGCCGAGTTGCTGACAGCTCTGCTGGTGCTCGCCCGTCATCTCTCACCCCGACCAAGGAGCTCGCCGTGAAAAGGCTCGTCATTCTGGGAGCGGGAACGGCAGGGACGATGATCGCCAACAAGCTCCGTCCTCGACTCGAAGACTGGCAGATCACGATCGTCGACCACCGGTCCGAACACCACTACCAGCCCGGCTACCTGTTCATCCCGTTCGGGATCTACAGGCCGGATGAGGTCGTCAGACCGATCCAACGATTCATCCCACCAGGGGTCCAGCGCGTGCACGCGTTGGTCGACGGCCTCGACACGGATCGGCAAACGGTGTCGTTTCGGGACCATCCGGACGTGACCTACGACCAGCTCGTCATCGCGACCGGTACCCACCCTCGCCCTGATCAGACACCGGGCCTGACAGGACCCGAGTACGGGGGCTCGATCCACGACTTCTACACGCTGGAGGGAGCCGTCGCCCTGGCTTCGGCGCTCGAGGGATTCGAAGGCGGCAAGCTCGTCGTCAACCTCGTCGAGCCTCCCATCAAGTGCCCTGTCGCTCCCCTCGAGTTCACGTTCCTCGTCGATGGGTGGTTCAAGGACCGTGGCATGCGCGACAGGGTCGACATCAGCTACGTCACCCCGCTCGACGGTGCGTTCACGAAGCCGATCGCTTCGAGGCACCTGGGTGGGATGCTCGACGACCGTGGCATCAGCGTGGAGCCCGACTTCTACCTTGAGCGCGTCGAGGCGAAGGACAGGCGTCTGTGGTCGTACGACGAACGGGAGGTCGCCTACGACCTGCTGGTGACGATCCCCATCAACATGGGCGCCGACTTCGTCGGGGAGGCGGGGCTGGGCGACGAGCTGAACCACGTCAAGGTCGACCCTCACACCTTCTTGGCCAAGGGCCACGACAACGTGTTTGCGCTCGGTGATGCAGCCGACCTCCCCACCTCGAAAGCCGGATCAGTCGCCCATTTCTCAGTCGAGGTCTTCACACCCAACTTCCTTCGCCACGTCTCTGGCAGGCCGATGCAGGAGCAGTTCGACGGGCACGCCAACTGCTTCATCGAATCGGGCTCCGGCAAGGCCCTGCTCATCGACTTCAACTACGACACCGAGCCGCTGCCCGGCAAGTACCCGCTACCTGGCATCGGACCCTTCTCCTTGCTCGCGGAGACAGAGCTCAACCACTGGGGAAAGCTGATGTTCCGCTGGACCTATTGGAACGTGCTGCTCCCTGGAAAGGAGATGCCGCTCCCCGCGGCCATGTCCATGCTCGGCAAGGAGCGAAAGGAGGCGGCATGACCATGGCAGCCACCGGGATACCAGCCGACGTGCTCATCGACAGGCTCGAGACGCTCTCGGATCGCATCGAGGAGCTCGCAGCTGCATTCGAGACGGAGCGGCTCCGGAGACAGCGATTGGAGGAACTGCTGGAGGACGCGATGCCTCTGGTCAGGGCGGGCACCGATCGTCTCAGCAGCTACCTCGAAACGCTCGACGACAAGGGGTATCTGGAGTTCGGCAAGGCGGGCCTGGGCGTCGTTGACGAGGTCGTCACCAACTTCAGCGCCGAGGACGTCCGGCAACTGGGAGACAACATCGTCCTGATCCTCGAGACGGTGAAGGAGATGACCCAGCCGGAGGTCATGGCACTCCTCCACCGCATGATCGAGGCAGTCGAGAAGCAGCGAGCTGCAGTCGACGAATCGGTGGAGCCGCCGACGCTGTGGCAGCTGGCGAAGCAGGCCCGCCAACCAGCGGTCCGCCGCGGTCTCAGCCGAGCCCTGGACACTCTCGCAGCCGTCTCGGAGACACCTTCCACACCGGCTCCCCAAGCTTCGACACAAGACAGCTCAACAGGAGGTACGTGACATGCCGGTCACCACAATCGACACCACCGAGGTCCACGTCGACGACGAAGGCTTCATGACCGAGTACGACGAGTGGAACGAAGATCTGGCCACACGACTTGCCTCGAACATCGGTATCGACGCTCTCACGGACGATCACTGGAAGGCGATCGAGTTCCTCCGTGAGGACTACGCCGCCCAGGGCGAGACGCCCACGCTCAGAAGGGTGAGCACCCTGGCCGGGATTCCCACCAAGCAGCTCTTCGAGCTGTTTCCCAAGAAGCCGGCCAAGAAGATGGCGTACGTGGCAGGCCTGCCCAAGCCTGTCGGATGTATCTGAGAGGACGGATCATGACCATCACCCAAGACGCTCCTGCGATGATCCCCGATTTTGGGGACGATGCCGAGGAGCGAAAGATCTGCTTCATCTGCTCGAAAGGCAACCTCGATATGGCCTACCCGGCGCTGATCATGGCGAATGGTGCGGCCACCGAGGGCATCGAGACGCACATCTTCTTCACCTTCTGGGGCCTCGACATGATCAAC
>CAZKJJ010000214.1:2642-4578 GCA_964553055.1 uncultured Acidimicrobiia bacterium | reverse complement strand
AGGTTGTCGACGCCGTGCACTCGACAGTCCCGATCAACGACACCCTGGCGAGGCGAGTCAGCCATGCGGGTCGTGCCCATGTGGTGATCACCGCCTCCGAGATGGGGGGGAAGGTCGCTGTGCTCCAGGTACGACTCAACGGAGCCGCGACGATCGGCCAGCAGAGCTCGGCCGAGAAGCTGCTGTGTCCGTCTCAGGCTCACCACGTCCTGCGTCGTGAGTCTCCAGTCGAGTGCCGCTATTGGCATCCCCAGCTCATCCAGGCGCTCGGTCAGCGTTACCCGGCTGTCCGGGTTCGGGATCTGCTCGCCCATCGCACGAAGCCAGAACACTCGTGGCTCTGTGTAGCGGCTCAGCCCGAGCCTCCGCCCGGCCCGTATCGATGCGCGGTGAAGGGAGTGCCACCCTACGTGGTGGGCACCGCGTCCTACGATCCTCACGTCACGAGCGAGATCGGACGACCACCGGCGCGCAACGGCCGCGCGGTAGGCCCTTCGAGCGGCTTCCAGGCTCCGGGTGGCGGATTCGCCGTATCCGACCTCAGCGACCCCTTCGGTCAGGCGCGAGGGTGCGAACCGGAAGACGCAGCGAGTCAGCTGCTCGGCTTCGACGAGTTCGTCCTTCAGCGCGTACTCACGTTGGGCAGGGATGTCTCCATGCATGAAGACTCCGTACTTCCGTGTATCACTGAAGACCGCCCGGTCGCTCGGACGCAGATATCCGGATGGATAGTGGGGGTGCTCCATGAAGAACCTGCCCACCAGGTCGTGTCCGTTCCCCACGCCGTTTGCTTGTCGGGAGCGCGATGCCAGCAAGAGGCGTGGGTTTCCGATCCCGCCGCAGGCGAGAACAAAGGCGCCGGCGACAACTGTGTAGGTGTGACGCGGATTCGTCATGACTTTCACCGAGGAGACGGCCGTTGGCTGGTCATCGCAGCGGATTTCGGTCACGGCGGAGTTGCTGAGGAGGAGCGCTTTCTGGGAGGTCTCGATTTCGTGTCGAAGCTCTCCGGCAAAGACACCAGGGTTCACCAGGTGGAAGAGGCGAGTCTCTATCGTGTCGTTGGCAAAGGAGTCTCTGGCTGCGCTATCGACACTCTCCAACTCCGGGCTATCGGACGGCCATTCCGAGCTGAACAGCGAACGGGCTCGCGTGTAGAAGGGTCGAAGATGGTCCTTGGAAATCGGCCAGCCGCTGTGTGCGATCCACGGGCGCACCTCGAAATCGACATCATCGAGCTCGCGGATGCGCCCGAACCCGTCGCCAAGCGGGGTGCTGAGGTGCCAGCGGTGGGTCGCTCCCCCGACACCGGACAACAGTGCTCTATCGACGTCGTAAGGGATTCCCACGTTGATGGCAGAGTCAGCCTGCACGGGTGGTCCGTCGCGCTGATCCGGTCCTCGTTCCAGAAGCACGACGTCGAGGCCCGCTCTACCCAGCTCCCTCGATATGGTGATCCCGGCAGGGCCGGCTCCGATCACACAGACGTCGGTCCGGATGACTTCGTCGTGCGGCACGGTGCGTCCGTCGGCAATCATCCCCCACCCAAGGTATCGGCAACACGTGGCGTGGGGAATCGTACTGGACCGCCAAAACGCGTCGTCCACGAATGTGCTCGGCCGATGCCATCACGACGCCCTCTGTGGGGCCAGGACCTGCGCCACCCAGTGGCTAGCCCGACGTCGGGCCCAGGCCGAGCTTCTCGTCGATAGCGCGTCGCAGCTCGCCAACGCTGTCGAGTGTCGAAAACTCGTTGCCGACGAACTGGATCCCGAAATCCTGCTCGATCGAGAACATCAAAGTGACGTGGGCGACGGAGTCCCAGCCATCGATGTCGGCGGCGGTGGTTTCGTCGTCGATGGGCCCTTCGACGCCGAGCACGTCGTGGAAGATCCGGTCGAGCATCTCGTCGGCGTTCACAGCATCTCGATGTAGG
>CAZKJJ010000214.1:0-2632 GCA_964553055.1 uncultured Acidimicrobiia bacterium | reverse complement strand
CTCATCGAGGCTGCGCTCCCACAGAGTCGTTCCACCGTCGTCGGCGACGAGCTCGAAACCACTCCGTTCGTACAGATCGGCGACGATGCCGTTCCTGTTCGACGGTTCGTATAGCCCGAGTACCCGGGTGCACCCCCGCTTGCGCGCTTCATCGAAGATGCGGCCGAGCATGGAGGTCTCAACGGTGCGTCCGATGACTCTGCAGCTCATCAGGAGCGTGTCGATCTCCATCGTCTCCTCGTCGGTCTGGTGGGCGATGCCGACACCGATCACCCCGTTGTCGCCGAAGCGGTCCTCGAGCCTGGCATAGAACACCGTGTAGGCGGGGTCCTCGATCATCGTCTCGATGGCGGCGCGGCTGTGACGGCGCCCGGTCAGGTTGAACTGGTTGGTCTTGCCCACGAGTTGGGCGACCCTGGCGATGTGGAGGTCGTCCACCGGGCGGATCTCGGCACGCATCTCGAGACTGGCGAGGAAGTCCCCGAGCGACGCCGCGGTGGCCTCCGCTTCCTTGACCATTGCACGGGCGCGGTATTGCTCGCTCCGCTTCCTGTCGTCGTCGGTCAATGCCGGGACCTCGAAGAAGGGGTACGCCGCAAGCGCGCGGACGAACTCCGCCGGGCTCTCCGGGAGCGTGATCACATCGACCTCGGGCAGTGCCCTCCGCACCGCCTCACGTTCTGCCGGTGAGTCGTCGACGAACACGAGCGCATCGGTGCCGAGGTCGAGGAGCTGTGCGATGTACGCGACATTGGCGGGCTTCGGCTCCCAGTTGGCGACGAACACGGCGAGGTCGCTCAGCTTGAGCCGCATGTCCGGGTGTTGCTCGAAGGGTGCTTTCGCCGTCGACTCGTCGTTCTTGGAGGCCACGGCGAGGATCACGCCGCGCTGGCGGAGCGCCAGCAGGTACTCCTGGAACGCAACGTAAGCCTCGCCGTCGGGGCCGTGCCCGAGGACGATCTCCGCCATGCCATCCTCGCCGATGACGCCACCCCACATCGTGCCGTCGAGATCGAGCACGAGACACTTGCGAGCGAGTCCCAGGATCCCGGCAATTACCCCCATGAGGTGAAGGGACAGCGTCGGCAGCGCATCGAGGCTGACGGCCTGCTTGGCGAGATACCAGTAGCGCGGGTCGTGCCATTGAGCCTTGCCGTGGATGGCGGCCAGGCGGTCGCAGTCGACGATGGTCACCGAATCGCCGGCAGCGCGGCCCAGGCGGGCGTTGAGGTCGCGCAGCATCGCCGGTCTCGACCCGGGAAGGCGGCTGCTGAGATGACCGAAGGGATCTTCGGGTGGGACGACGAAGCTCGTCTGGACAACGGTGGCACCGGTGCCGGCGATGATCTCGCGCCAGAGCGACGCCCAGCGATCGACCTCGCTCGCCACCGTGCTCTCCGGATCGTCGGTCCATGTCGGGAGCGGCACCTCATGCTCGTCGACGGCCAGCACGACGATTTCGGGATCGAAGTCGTAGAGACCGCTGGTCGGATCGAGGATCTCCAGCTGATACTGGTTGAAGCCCGCCTGGTAGATGTCGAGGCCGATCCCGCGCCGTCGGCCAATGAGGTAGAGGAGGCTCACCAGCTGATTGGTCGTGTAGCTGCCGAGGACGGCGACCCTCGCCGACCGGGGACCGGGGGCGTCGATCTCTCTCCGGATCCGGCGAAGCACCTGTGCCGCTGCATACCAGGTCTGATAGTCGGTCCCTGCATCCGTCACCCGTTCACACCACCGCGCGGCCTGTTCATGGTCGCCACTCGATTCGTAAAAGCGGGCAAGGGCGAGACAAGCATCAGCCGAGGGGATCTCGCTCTGCCGCGCCTCGGCCAACAGCTGCTGCTCGATCTGTCCCTCATTTCCCCCCACCGTCTTCACTCGCTGGCTCCTTCCGCGCCTTTGCGTGCGCTCGGCGCAAAGATGATGCGGGGCGCGTTGGCAACCAGCGTCGCTCCCGGGGGCACGTCGGTGTAGACGACGACGTTTGCGCCGATGCGAGCGCCCGCACCGACGGTCACCTTTCCGAGCACGACTGCGCCGACCCCGAGCTCGACGTCGTCCTCGATCACCGGGGCCTCGGTCTGGCCGACTCCACGACCGGCGTTGCCGAGGGTCACGTTCTGGTGGATCAGGCACCGGTCGCCGATGGTGGCGTAGCGGTGGATGATGATGCCCCCCTGATGGGCGAATTTGACGTGCTCACCGATGTGGGAGGTCCGGTGCAGCTCGATGCCGTGCTGGTTGCGAACGAGCCGCGCCAGGGCGATGTAGAGACGGTCCAGGAGGCGACCGCGTATCTTGGCGGCGAGGCCGGATCGCGGCCTCGCCGCTGCCCAGACGCCGAACCGGTATACGGCGATGGCGCGGAAGCCGGGCAGCGTCCAGTCGCGACCGTAGAACCGGTGCTCGTCCCTGAGCTGCGCGATGAGGCCTGAGGATCGCTTCCCGGTGCGCGTCAGGCGATTGGTCATAGCGTCTCTCGCTTCATTGCTGCCCCCTGGCCATTCCCGATGCGCGATTGCCACGATAGCGAGGTGCCGTTCTCATCAGGCCCGGGCGAAGTGCACGCGTCCTGGCCGGCCCGGGGTTCCTCCGGCGTTACGATTGGCTTGTCAACAAGACACATCGGACT
>CAZKJJ010000213.1:566-4579 GCA_964553055.1 uncultured Acidimicrobiia bacterium | reverse complement strand
GATTTCGGCTCTCCGGACTCGCTCACGCGCAGTGTCACACGCAAGGGCCCGTAGGTGGCCCCCGCTTGGATAGAGGCCAGGGCTGTTTCGAACAGTGAACTTCAGATACACCGGTGCAGCAACGCGAACAATGTCGGGCAGCTCGTAGTAGCGGACAGGACCGCCGAAGTCGTCGGGTGCCTCAATGTAGATGTCGAGCGGACATTGCACTGCCTGGCGGATTGCGCCTATCTGGGAGATAGAAAGGTCGACCGGAAGATTGAGGGTTGTGGCCCCCAAGTCTTCGAGCACCCTGGCGGTCGCTGGGTTGGCCACGGGTAGCGACACCGATACCTTCAGCACGAGATCGGCAGGTAGATCGCCTGATTCCTTCATCCTGCCGAGTAGCCAGAGTTGACCCAGGTCGGCAACGAGGACGCTCCTCAGGCCTAGCTCGCAGGCATGTCTGACATCCTCGACGCCGTAGAGGAGCTGGTCGGCACCACGCAACGTGGCCCCCATCACCTTGCCGGAAGGGCTGGTGGTCTGTGCCCCGATATCCCAGGAGGCCCGGGGACCGGTGAAAAGAGATACTTCGATCCCGTGCTCGTCACCGAGTTTCTTGAGGTGACGAAGTTCGTCGTTCGTTTGAAGCATGACCCCGCTCCCCTGGCTTACCCGGTGGATCGGCACACCCCGCAGGGCGGCCTCGTCGATTACGGCCTCTAGGGGCTCCGGACCTTCGGTGGATGGGATTTCGATCCTGAAGTGGCCTCCGTCTGGGAACCGAAGGTCCGAGATGTGCAGTTGGGCCTCGTCCCCGGTTGGAAGCCCCGCCCTGCTAATGAATGCCTTTGTTTGATCCACGTGACCGCTCACCTCCCTGATTACATCGCGTGGTCGAAGACGGCAGTTGGATCCGACCGTCGTCTTGTGAGCCACTGCCCGACGCCCTCCGCCGGTGCTACCGGTGTCACTAACCGTCCCAGGTAGTCGACTTCGATCTCGACCAGGTCGCGTTGTGACAGGGTCGTGGTCAAAGGTGGCACGACGCTGGTTCCGGTCGCGAGTATCACTCCTTCCGGGAAACTCAGCTGAAGAAAGAGGAATCGAGTCAGTTCTTCGAAGCCGCGTTTCAGCTGCCCGGTGGAGGATTCACCCGAGAACACCACATTTTCATCCCTAGTGATGGTCATCTCGATTCGCATGTCGGTCGCTTTGGGTATGAGCCACCGGGGGACGATCGACGGGCCGACTGCGCATGACCCGTCGTATACCTTTGCCTGCGGCAGGTATAAGGGGTTGGCACCTTCGATCGCCCTGGAGCTGACGTCGTCGATGATGGTGAAGCCGACCAGCTCGCCTCGACTGCTCACCACCAGCCCAACCTCGGGCTCGGGGACGTCGTTGGGTGAATCGTCGCGGATCCCGATCGGCTCTCCGTCTGTGACCATTCTCCAGGCTGTGCCTTTGAAGAAGAGTTCGGGCCGTTCGGCGTGGTAGACCCTTTGATAGACGTCCTTGTCTCCGCTCTCCTCTACCCGCGCTTCTCGGGAGGCCATGTAGGTGACTCCAGCCGCCCAGACTTCCATGGCTCCGTCGATGGGCGGCAGGATTCGAAACCTGTGTAGAGGGATCGACTGATCGGTCTCGGACAACTCGGACTCGATTTGTGCCAACTCGAGCTCGAGTAGCTGGGAGATCCTGGTGACATTGCGCAAGGGCGCGAACCCATGATTCCTGACCACGCCCACCACCAATTCGCCGCTCGTGGCGTCCACGGCACGGAGGATGTGCCCGGTCCGATCCATCACCGGGCCGGGAAGCTTCGTCGACCAGGCACTGAGTGTGTCCGGGTTCGTTTCAATGCGAGAGGAATCGAACGCATGGGTTTCCCAGCACCTTGTGGGTGTGGCTCCGCAGTTCGTGTTCCGGGGTAAGCCGCTCGCTCACGCATCTCACACTATGGATCGGCGTCGTCGACTCTGGCCCTGCGCTCACATTGCTTCCAAGAGGTCAGCCACCGTAACGATCTCGGCCACGTTAGTCAGCGCATACTCAAGAGCGGCTCGCTGCCAGTCGGGGTTCATTGTTGAGGTGCCATCGCTAACCACGACCGCCCTGTAGCCGGCGTCGGCGGCGTGGCGGGCGGTGTGCTCGACTGACATATTGGTCCACGCACCCGTGACGATGAGGGTCTCGGTCCCGAATGCTCGGAGTAAGGCGTCAAGCCGAGTGTCGTAGAAACCGTTCATCCGGGTCTTCTCGACAATGAAGTCCCCCTCCTCAGGCTCGAGGCCCTCAGCCGGGGCAGCGCCCCATGATCCACGGACTGACGCCCCGGCCTCCTTGATTCCTCTGAACAACGGAGCGTTCAGCTTGAGCCCTCGAGCACCCTTCTCGACGATGTACCAGATATGAATCACAGGGATTCCAGCCTCGCGGGCGCGACGGGCCAAACGGGCAACGTTGGCTACGACGTTTTGGGCCGTCGCGTGCTCATAAGAGCCAGTTTCGGCCCAAGCACCCCCCTCCGAAACGACGTCGTTCTGAAGGTCCTGGATCACCAAGGCGGTGGTTCGAGCATCTATTGCGATCGCCGGCGGGTCAGCCATGGTCACCTTCGCTCACTTCGGCCCTCGTCATGTTGGGAACGGGTGCACCCGAGACGGCCGTCTCGACTCGATATATGGACGTTGAGGCGGCAATATAGAGCGTGGTCCAGACTGGGCCCCCCCAGTTGAGGTTGCCGACTACCTCAGGGACCTCGATGACCCCCAACCGGGTACCCGAAGCGTCAAACACCCAGATACCGTTCGGACCGGTTACCAGGACATTCCCTTCGGAGTCGCACTTCATTCCGTCGACTACACCCACCTCGTAATCCACATTCCCGACACCATCGGTGAACATCGACCTGGGTCCCAGAGATCCATCGGCCTGCATCGGGTATGAGACGATCATGGCTCTCTCGGTGTCGTTGACATAGAGGGTGGACTCGTCGGGACTGAGGCAAAGCCCATTCGGCTGTGTGAAGTCGTCGTCCATCAGCTGCAGATCGCCGGTCGGGGAAAACCGGTACAGCCCTTGGAATCCGAGCTCCGGCTCTCTCTCGACCCCAAAGTCAGCGGTCCGGCCATAGGTCGGGTCGGTGAAGTAGATGTCTCCGTTGAAGGCAACGATGACGTCGTTGGGGCTGTTGAGCTCGGCACCTTGGTAGGAACTGGCTAGCACCTCCACCTCGCCGTCCTCGGTCTCGCGCACCAATCGACTCGTCGAATGCTCACAGACGAGAAGGCGACCGAGCTGATCGTATGCCATTCCGTTGCACTTGTTTGCCGGGTTCGCTTCAACGGTCGTGCCTTGAGCCGGGCTCCAGCGTCGTCGGATGTCTCCCGGCATGTCGCTGAACAGCAGGTAACCATCGGGATTCCAGACCGGGCCCTCGGTGAAGATGAAGGCGGTGGCGACCTGCTCCAGCTGACTCTGCAGATAGCCCTGGAGGCTGTTCCGCTTGTGCGCCATGAGTTTTCCTTTGTGAACCGCCGGACAACGAACTGTAGAACGTCAATTGAGTCCAGGCAACCCCCCATTTGCCCGGATTCTGCCCCGTGGATTGGTGAAAACGAGGGTTTGGTCTTGTCGCCGTTGAGAGTGTTTTCTGCGGCATTTCCGACAAGGAGTTCGCATGGGAAAACTTCTGCTGGCCGTCGACCATTGACATCGGCAGCCGAGGCTATTACCAATACCCTAGAGGGCGCGTCTGTGCTCCCTGACCGGATGACGAGGCTTTCCGAGGAGGAGACTGCCAATCGTTCTCGCGAACCCGCTCAGCGGCAGGATGCCGCCGCCTTCTACGAATACAAAGGAGAGACATGATGCGGAGAATGCGGGCACTCTTACTGATCCTCGTCCTAGCGTTGGTGGCGGCGGCGTGCGGAGGAGACGCCGAAACGACGACGACGACTGGCGAGGAAGCCACGACGGCACCTTCCGACGAAGGCACGACCGCCACGACGGAAGGCGAGGAGCCC
>CAZKJJ010000213.1:0-556 GCA_964553055.1 uncultured Acidimicrobiia bacterium | reverse complement strand
GCGGCCTTGTTCCCCACCACCACCGCCGAGGCAGAGATGGAACCCGAGACGCTCAAGGTGGCGATCGCCAACCTTCGGGCGATCCAGTATTTCCCGGTCTACTTCGCCGATGCCGCCGGCTACTTCGAGGACGAAGGCCTCGACATCGGAGAGATTGAGATCATCTCGGGTTCGGGCGCTGCGGTCCAGCAGCTCATCGCCGAGAACATCGATCTGATGATCGCCAACCCCGCTGCGGCTATTAGTGCCGTCGCTGGGGAGCAGGGAGACATCGTCACCTACTGCTCGACTCACTATCAGAACATATTCACTCTGGCGGCGTTGGCCTCGACGGGGATCACCGACGTGGCCGGTCTGGAAGGTGGGACCATCGGCATATCCGAGCCGTCCGGTGGCGAAGTGCCCCTGGTGCGTGCGGCATTGGCGACGGCAGGTCTTGTCGACGGTGAGGACTACGAACTACTCGCCATCGGTGAGGGGGGCCAGTTGACCTACGAGGCCCTGAACAACGGCGATGCCATCGCGTACTCGTCGAGCGTGTTCGACGTGGCCTCAG
>CAZKJJ010000212.1:0-4589 GCA_964553055.1 uncultured Acidimicrobiia bacterium | reverse complement strand
ACAGCTCCATCACCCGTTCATGTGACCGTCTGAGGGAGGCCTTGTCACGGTTGGAGATGGCTCCCGTCGTGAGGTTCTCGTCGACCGTCAGCTCTGCGAAGATCCTCCTACCCTCGAGCACCTGGGTGATGCCCATCTTGACGATGTGGCTCGGGTTCTTCCCGCTGATCTCCTGTCCTTGGAACCTGATGGAGCCCTTGGTGATGTCGCCTTCATGGACAGGTAGGAGCCCTGTGATCGCCCGCAGGGTCGTCGTCTTGCCAGCTCCGTTGTTGCCCAACAGGGCCACGATCTGGCCGTCCGGCACCTCGAGGGACAACCCCCGCAGCACCAGGATCACGTCGTTGTACACGACCTCGAGGTTGGCGACTTCAAGCATGAGTCGTGTTCCGAAGCTACCTCAGCGGATCAGCGGGCGGGTGGGGCTCCGAAGCCCCACCCGCCACGCGCTCCTATCCGAACGTGAAGCAGGCACCCGTGTAGTCAAAGGCGGCCGTGGCCTCTGCAACGAAGAACCCCGTCAGCGGGTCGCTGGTAGTCGCGGGATCGTCTCCCACCGTTCCCAAGCCACCCTGAGCCGTGAAGGTCTCGAGGTTGGGCTTGTTGATCGATGACGCACGAACCACATATTCGTTGGGCGTTCCGGCATAGGTCTGCTTGGGGGCCAGGTCACCGAAGTCGATCTCCGGAATGGCTTGCCCGGCGGCGAGAACACCTGCCTGCGTCATGTCGCCGCTGGCGAACGCGGCCTCGAGGATCATCTCGGTCATGATCCCCTCCATCCAGCCGAGCACCAGGGTGTCCTGCACCGTGAGCTCCGGGTTGTAGGCCTTCAACGCGTCCGAGATCTCCTGCATGCCGGCCACATCCGCGCCGTAGGGCTCGTAGTACCCGGAGGCGAAGTACGAGGCGGCCAGGATGGGCCCGATCGGGGTTCCGAGCAGGGCAGGATTGTACGAGGGCCCCGAGCCTGTCCAGGCTCCTTGGAAGCCCTGCTGCGCCGAAGCTCCGATGATCCCCGCGGTGCCCGAGGGGTTCATCGTCAGGAACACCCAGTCGGGATTGCTGCCGACGATCCCTGCCACGACCTCCGGAGCAGGGTCCCCTCCGACGGGCTGGGCTCCCACACCGTCGTAGACGACTTCGAGACCGAGGGTCTCTGCTGCCATCTTGGCGCCGGTGCCGCCGTCCTCGCCGTAGTCGCCGGGCCAAGTGGCGATGGCGATCGTTTCGGCTCCGTTGTCCTTCGCGAACGACAGGATGTTGAAGGCCTCGAGGCAGTAGTTGGAGCTGTGCTCGAACAGATTGGCCCCGATGGTTGGGTCGGGCCAGCCCGAATAGAAGGTCAACGGAATGGCGCCGATCTGGTCTGATTCCAGCTGCTGCCGGATCGCCATCGTATGGGGAGATCCGGTCGACTGCGAGAAGAACACCACCTCGTCCTTGAGCTCTTCGTAGAGCTGGACGTGGTTGGCAGGATCGTAGGCGGTGTCCCGCACGACGAGCTCCACCATCCTCCCTCCTGCGATGCCGCCCTCGGCGTTGCGCTTCTGCCAATAGGCCTGCTGCGACTCCACGATGGGAATCACGAGAGGAGAGAACGCTCCCGTCTGGTCGGCCAGCAGCCCGACCTTGATGGTCGTGTCGTCAACCCCAACATCCGTCTGTAGCTCGGCCGCGGGCGGCTGCGTCTCAGGCGGCTGTGTCACCTGCGGCGGCTCAGTCGTGCTCTCGTCGCCTCCACAGGCCGCGGCGATCACCGCCATGCCGACCAGGACGACCAGCCATTTGGCTCTCGATCTCACGGGAATCCTCCTTGCTCGCTGTTCTTCGCGAACGTCCGAAGCCTAACCAGGGGCCTCCAGAGCATGTGGCCAGGATCAATACGAGAACGGCCATGCCTTGAAGTAGTTGCGGATGCGGACCCAGATCCCGTACAGCCCCAACGGCTCGAAGATCAGAAACACGATGATCAGCAGCCCGTACAGCACGATGTTCAACTGGAACACGCTGAGGCCAGGGCCCACAGCGGCGGTCGAGACCAGCCCGAAGTCCCCCTCGCCGGTGGTGATGACCAGGTCGGCGAGCCACGCGAGCGAGCCTCCCTCAGTGGCTTGCGTCTGGAGGAAGTTCGTGAGGTCCTGCACGACCTTGGGAAGCCCTATCACGAAGAAGCTGCCCAACAGCGGCCCCGCAATCGTGCCTGCCCCTCCGATCAGGATGATGGCGATGAACTGGACCGACATGAAGAGGTCGAACTGCTCGGGGATCACTCGTCCGAAGAAGGATGCGAACAGGGCGCCTGCGATCCCGGCGTAAAAGGAGGAGAGGGCAAAGGCATACGTCTTGTAGCGCGCCTCGCCGACGCCCATGATCTCGGCGGCGATGTCACGGTCACGGATCGCCATGAAGGCGCGGCCCACCCTCGTCCGTGAGACGTTCTTCGCCGTGAGAGCGAACAGGATCAGTAGGAGGAGCACGAAGAAGTAGGACTTGGCCTCGCCCGGCAAGTCGACCCCGAACCAGGCCCCGTCATTGGCGAGATCCAACAGCGGCTCTGCCTCCTGCCACAGCCGCACCTGCATCTCGGGGAAGTTCCGCCCCAATCCCCCTCCTCCGGTTATGAATTGGAGGTTTCGGAAGAGATGCAGTCCGATGAACACCAGGCCCAAGGTCACGATGGCCAGGTAGAGCCCGCGCACCCGAACCGCTATGGGAGCCACGATGATCCCCATGACCGCGGCCGCTATCCCCGCCGCAGGCAACCAGATCCACATCGGCATGGCCAGCCCCCACAACGACGTGCCCGTGGCACCACCGAGGATGGCGGCCGTGTAGGCGCCAACGCCGACGAAGAACGCGTGGCCCAGAGAGACCTGCCCCGCCAAGCCCGTGAGTATGTTCAGACCCAACGCTCCGAGCGCGAAGATCATCACCCTGTTGAGCACGATCAACCAGTCGCTCTCGCCCAAGAAGCCGAATCCTGGGAGTGCTTGGAATGGCACGAGCACTAGGAAGAGGAGGAAGAGGACCAGGGCGATGCGCTGCGTCCACGTAGGCAACATCGCGGTCTCCGACTCGTAGCTCGTGTGGAGCAGGGGACGACCTCTCATACGCGCCGGATCTCCTCTGTCCCGAAGAGACCGTACGGGCGCACCAGCAGGACGATGAACATCACCAGGTAGGGGACGATCGACGAGAATCCGAGTCCGAGTACCCCGCTGTATGGCGCCAGGTAGACACCGACACCCACCTCCGCCAGACCGATGATCAGTCCGCCCAGCACCGCCCCGACGATCGAGTCGAGGCCGCCGACGATGATGGCCGGGAAGGCTCGCAGTGCCACGAAGGCAGTGGCATTGGCCTCCACCCCGGGAGAGCGCGGGTACATCGAAGCAAACACGCCCGCCACGGCAGCGAGTGCCGCCGCGATCGCCCACGAGATGGCGAAGATCCTCCCGACGTTGATCCCCTGTGACTGAGCGGCCTCCTGATCGAAGGCCGTGGCGCGCATCGACACTCCTGTCCTGGTGCGGAAGAACCAGGCCAACAGGGCGAGGGCGACGACCGTGACCAGGATCGTGGCGACCTGGGTGTGGGCAACACGAACGTTGCCGATCGTCAACGAAGCGTCCTGCCAGGGATCACCGACGGACCTGACGTCGACCCCGATGAAGTCGTTGGTAACGGTCCTGACGACCGCCTCGATTCCGAGGGTGATGATCGCCACCGCAAAGAGAGGCTGTCCGATCATGGGGCGGATGAATCCCCTCTCGAGCACCAGCCCGATCAGCGCCGCGACAGCGACTGCCACCAGGGCAGAGGCAGCCCAGGGCCCCGCGATCAGCACCGCTCCTGCGAACGATGGCACCCACTGCACGAGGCCGGGGATCTCGACGCTCTGAAGCGAAGCCCCCCACTCGGGGAGGAATGTCAGGAATCGCCCAGGAAAGTCGAGGATCACCGCGAAGTAGATGACGAGGAAGGCCCCGAGTGCCGCCACCGCCCCGTGGGCGAAGTTGATGACCTGCGTCGCCTTGAAGACGATGACGAAGCCGACGGCGAGCAACGCGTACACGGCTCCCAGCGAGATCCCCCCGATGATGGTGGTGGCCAGCTTCTCGAGCCCCGTCGGTGTGGCCGCCTGCGCCAGGACCAGAGGCAACTGGTCCATCTAGTACATCGACTCCACGAGATCCGAGAACATCTCCTCCATGGCGTTGCGCTTGATCTTCTGCGTCGCCGTCAGCTCCCCGTCCTCGTGGTCCAGCTCCTTCGGGATCATGCTGAACTTCTTGATCCCCTCGACCCTGGCGAACTTCTCGTTGGTCTTGTTCACCTCTCGCTGGATCAGGTCGATGACCTCCACTTTCTCCGAGAGGTCGCGGTAGGTGGTGTACGGGATGCCCTTGCGCAGCGCCCAGTCGCCCACCGTGTCGTACTCGATGCCGATCAGGGCAGTCAGATAACGCCTTCTGTCCCCGACGACCATGGCTTCCTTGACATATGGGGAGGTCTTGAGGCTGTTCTCGATCTCGGAGGGCGACAGGTTCTTGCCCCCCGCGGTGATGATGATGTCCTTGATCCGA
>CAZKJJ010000211.1:248-4593 GCA_964553055.1 uncultured Acidimicrobiia bacterium | reverse complement strand
CCGGTCTCTGCGGCGTCGACCCCTTCGCGACTTGCTGCACACCGGGGAGCGTCAACAGGACCCTGGAAGCGGTGACCGCCTTCATCCTCAAGGCGGACATGCTGCCGAGCAACGCCCGGTGGCCGTACCCCGGCGATCCCAACCAAGTCGTGTTCACGCTGATTCGCTGAGAAGTGCGGAGGCAGGCCCCAAGACCTGCCTGGCGGAGCCGCTCGAGTGTCCGAGGAGTGCCTCCCCGCGCCGCCGCTACCATGCCGGCCACCAGACGAGAGGTCGACATGGCGGTGCAATTCCTCAGCGAGGACTGGACGAAAGCGATGACGAAGGCGCTCAACGGCCATACTGGTTTCCAGAGCGCCATCTCGGACATCGAGCTGACCATCCAGTTCACGGTGACGGACGCTCCTTCTGGCGACGTCCATTACCACTTCGTGGCGTCAGGCGGCTCAGCCCATGTGAGTACGGGTGAGCTGGAGGAGCCGGAGCTCGAGATCACCAACGACTACGAGACGGCCGTCGCCATCTCGAAGGGCGAGCTGAACACCGAGTCGGCGTTCTTCAGCGGGAAGCTCAAGGCGACCGGCAACCTGGCGAAGCTCATGATGCACGCCAACGTCATCTCGCAGTTCCGTGCTGCGTCCGAGGGCTTGGCGCTCGACTACTGACCCCCAGACCGCTACGCCGGGCCACCGCGTCCACAGATTCGTCGACCCATCGCAACGACAGATCCGAGGTCGAGCCGTCGACCGCAGGAACCGAGCTCCGAGCGGCACCCGGAGCTCGGCCACCGAGGTCTTCAGTGAGAAGGCGTCAGTTGACTGCGTCCTTGAGGGCTTTGCCTGCCTTGAAGGCGGGGGCGTTACGCGCCGGCACCCACACGGTGGCACCGGTCTGCGGATTGCGGGCGCTACGAGCTTCACGGTGGCGCACCTCGAAGGTCCCGAAGCCTGAGATCTGGACCTTCTCACCAGCTTGCAGGCCGGCAACGATGCCGTCGAGCACCGCGTCGACAGCCGCGCCTGCGGCTGCCTTGCTGCTGGAAGTCGCGTCGGCGACCTTGTCTACGAGTTCACTCTTGTTCATTCCCCCTCCTAACGAGAGAATTACGGGCTTGTGATTCTAGGCGGGAACGCTTGTCGCGCAAGGGTTTTGGGTCAATACGCCACCTCGCTCAGCTCGTCGACCTTCGCCCTTACCGCATCTGCTGCTTTCTCGAGATCGGCGGCCTCCGCCTCTGTGAGGTCGAGCTCGACGATCTCCTCGACGCCTCCCCTGCCCAGCCGGGCCGGCACACCGAGGTAGAGGTCCCGGATTCCATACTCCCCCTCCACCCAGGCGCACACAGGTAGGACCTCCCTGGTGTCGCCGAGGATGGCGTGCACCATCGCCGCCGCAGCAGCGGAAGGCGCGTAGTACGCACTCCCGGTCTTCAACAGGGCAACGATCTCGCCTCCCCCCTCTCTCGTCCGTTCCACCAGCCTTCCAATCGCATCCTCCGACATGACCTCGGTGAGAGGCTTGCCGGCGACACGGCACTGGCTGGGCACCGGCACCATGGTCTCCCCGTGGGAACCCAGCGTGAGCGCCTCGACGTCCAGAATGTCCGCTCCCGTCTCCTCCGAGATGAAGTGAGCAAACCGAGCGCTGTCGAGGATGCCTGCCTGCCCCATGACCCTCTGGCGAGGGAGCCCTGACAACTCAGCGGCCAACGTCGTCATGTGGTCGAGGGGATTGGTGACGACGATCAGGATGGCCTCAGGGGAGTGGTCGACCACCTGGGAGACGACGGCCTTGACGATCTTGGCGTTGACCTCGAGGAGGTCCATTCTGCTCATGCCCGGGCTGCGTGGCCTACCGGCCGTGATCACCACGACATCACTGCCTGCAGTGTCCTGATAGTCGTTGGAGCCTTTGACCTCGGTGCTGTACCCCTCGATGGGGCGAGACTGGTTCATGTCGAGCGCCAGACCCTGTGGCAACCCCTCGATGATGTCGGTCATCACGACCTCAGACGCCACACCAGCCTCGGCCAGCCGCTGTGCGGTGGTCGATCCGTACTTGCCTGCGCCGACCACGGTCACCTTCGCCATGTCTCACTCCTTGTGCGGACAAGAGGGTAGCCAGGCCTCGATGGGGCTCAACTGCCAGAGCCTGCTACAAGGACCCTTGTGGCGAAGGTCAGACTTCTCGCGACCGCCCTCTGTGTCTGCGCCACCTCGGTCGGCGCCTGCTCTGTCTCCCCTGGATTGGACGTCGGCCCCTCCGACTACGACCTCACCGATGACGAGCTCGTAGCCGACCTCGGATCGCCTCTTCCTCTGGACGTCGACTGGCAGAGGACGATCGAGGGGGTCACGGTGCTCTGAACGACCACCTCGCCCGATCCGAGGGAGCTCGACGTCCTGGGAGCGGCGATTTCTGAGGTGCCACCTTCCCTCGAGAACGTCACCCAGCCGCGAGCCGTGGTCAGAGCCACCACGATCGACTCCTACGACCCTGACCACACAGACGCCAGAGCCTTCGCCCTCGGACCTGACATCTACCTCGTCGATCGGACCTTCTCCGAGCTGGGGGCACCGGTCACCAGGCTCGAGCTCGCGCGTGCCTACCTCCACGAGCTCGCCCACGTGGCCCAGTTCGAGAGCCTCAGCGACGACTACGTGGGCGCAGCGCTGGCCGGGGCGGTCGCTCGTGTCGATCCGAGCACAGGGTCGCTGGTCGTCCAGGACTTCGCTGCCTCGACTGGCTGGACGAACACCTCCGCCGATCCGCTCGACGCGGTTTGGAGGCTTGGCGCAACGTCTCTGGCGTCGACCGCCTACGGAGGTGTCGATCCTGCTGAGGACATGGCTGAAGCGGTGGCGATGATCGGTTCGGGCAGAGGCGATTGGATACCGGCAGACAGGGTCCGCTGGGTGGAGCGCTGGCTTGCATCGACCGCAACCGAACTGGCAGAGGGCAAGCCTTGGGCTCCTACAGGTTCGACAGAGGTGCGGAGCGTGGCCCCCATCTACGACGAGAGCGAGGTGGGGAGGCTCGCCTCTCGCTACAGCTACGTGGAGCCGCTCTACTTCGAGCTTCCCGCTTCGCAGCCGGCCCACCGGCAGCTCGCCACCATCATCGAGGGAGAACTGGCCAGGCGCAGGGTGACGGGCGTGCTCCAGCGCACGGAAGACGACCGACTGCCCCGCTATGCAGGGCTCTTCCAGAGGAGGGATGGGCTCGCCTACTGGGTCGAGCTGTGGGACTTCCGAGAAGCCGAAGGATTCTCAGGCGAGCCGACGGGGCCCGTGCTGACCTACGTCGTGCTCTGGTGAGGAGGAGGACTTTCCTGTCAATCGCAGCGTCGAAATACGGGGCCCCGATTGACACGAACGCCCAATGACAGCAACGCCGTCAGGCCCCCAAGCGATCGGCAACGGCTGCCCCGAATTCCGAGGTCTTGACCTCTCTCGAGCCTTCCATGAGACGAGCCAGGTCATAGGTGACGATTCCCTCCGAGATGGTCGCCTCGAGCGCCGCCACGATGCGGTCGGCTGCCTCGGTCCAACCCAGGTACCGGAGCATCAGCTCGCCTGAAAGGATCACGGAGCCAGGATTCACCTTGTCGAGGCCCGCATACCGGGGAGCGGTCCCGTGTGTCGCCTCGAACACGGCATGGCCTGTCTCGTAGTTGATGTTGCCTCCAGGGGCGATCCCGATCCCTCCGACCTGGGCAGCGAGGGCGTCTGACAGGTAGTCCCCGTTGAGGTTCGTCGTGGCGATCACGTCGTAGGAGGCGGGCCTGGTCAGAACCTGCTGGAGCATGGCATCTGCGATCACATCCTGGACGAGCAGCTTTCCGCCCGGCTCTCCGCCCGAGTCCTCCCAGCTCACCGCCACGTCTGAGAACTCGTCGCGGACCACCTCGTAGCCCCAGCTGCGGAAGGCGCCCTCGGTGAACTTCATGATGTTCCCCTTGTGAACGAGTGTCACGGACCGCCGCTTGTTGTCGATCGCATACCGCACGGCCGCCCGCACCAGCCGCTTGCTCCCGCGCTCGGAAATCGGCTTCAGACCCAACCCGCTGTCCGACGGTACGCTCCAGCCGTACTGCTCCTCCAGGAAGGCGATCAGCCGCCTGGCCTCCTCGGTTCCCTCCTGCAGCTCCTTGCCCGCGTACACGTCTTCGGTGTTCTCCCGGAAGATGACCATGTCCACCAGCTCAGGGTGCTTGACGGGGCTGGGAACCCCCCTGTACCAGCGAACTGGCCGGAGGCACACGTACAGGTCGAGCGCCTGCCTCACCGCGACGTTGAGGCTCCTGATGCCTCCCCCAACGGGCGTCGTGAGAGGGCCCTTGATA
>CAZKJJ010000211.1:0-227 GCA_964553055.1 uncultured Acidimicrobiia bacterium | reverse complement strand
CGCCTGAAGGCTTCCAGGGCCTCCGTAGGGAGCCACTCGCCCAACTCGTCGAACGACCGTTGGCCAGCAAGGAGCTCCTCCCAGGCAATGGCCCTCGATCCTCGGTACGCGGCCTCGACCGCCGAGTCGATGACCAGCTTGGCTGCCCTCCAGATGTCAGGGCCAATCCCATCACCCTCGATGAACGGAACGATGGGATCGTCATGGACTAGATCGGAAGAAGCACA
>CAZKJJ010000210.1:0-4610 GCA_964553055.1 uncultured Acidimicrobiia bacterium | reverse complement strand
GTCCTGCCGTGCCGTGACCTGAGCGTCGAGGGTGACCAGGAGTACTTCGCAAGCGGGCTGGCCGAGGAGCTGACGACCCAGCTGGCAGCCATCCGAGGCGTACGTGTGGCGGCTCGGACGTCCGCATTCTCCTTCAAGGACTCGGGCGCGGACCTCGCCACGATCGCTGGCGCCCTCAACGTACGGAACGTGCTCGAATGCAGTGTGAGGTGGGAGGGGGGGCGGGTTCGAATCTCCGCTCAGCTCGTCGATGCCGTGGAGGGATTCGAGCGTTGGGGCCGCTCGTACGACCGGGCCGTGGAAAGCATGCTGGCGGTCCACGGCGAGATCGCGATGGCCGTGGCCAGCGCCCTGGAAGTCGAACTGCGGGGCGTGGAGCGGGAGCTGGTCGGTCGGCGCGGCACGACCAGCCAGGATGCGCATCGGTCCTACCTGCGAGGCCTGAACGCACACTGGCGGACTCCCTGGTCGGTGAAGGACCAACTCAGAAGCCTCGACTACGCCAACGAGGCCATCGAAGCGGATTCGACGTTCGCTTCTGCGTGGGCTCTCCTCGCGAGCACGTACATCGGTCTGGGCAATTTCGGGGTTCGTCCACCCGCCGAGGTGTATCCCAAGGCGGAGGAAGCGGCTCTGCGCGCCCTCGCCCTCGACGAGAACCTGGCTTGGGCGCACGGGACTCTGGGGTGGACGAAGTTGTCCTACTCCTTCGACTGGGAAGGTGCGGAACGCGAGTTCCGGAGCGCGATCGCCCTCGGTCCAAGCGAGTCCGTCGGCTACCACGGCCTGAACTTCGCCCTCGCCGCACAGGGGCAGTTCGAGGAGGCGATGGAGGCGGCGGAAGAGGCGCTGGCGCTGGACCCTCTGGCGTTGTGGCCCCGGGTCGGGCTCTTCGAGCTCCGATACAAGATGGGACAGTTCGCGGCGACCATCCGGGACCTCGAGGTGCACCTGGGGTCGGAGGCGGACGACCCTCTGTCCCTGGTGTACCTGGGTCAGGCCCAGGCGCGCACCGGGGCGGTCGACGCGGCCATCGCCTCTGCGTCGAGGGCCGAGGCGATGGCCCAGGGGGATCCGGTGATCACGGTTCTCGTCGCCGGCATCCATGCCATCGCCGGAGACACGGCGGCTGCCCGGGAGCGTGCTTCGAGGATCGAAGCCGCGGCAGCATCGGGAAGCGGCCCGGTCCCTTCAGGGAACCTCGGGATGGTGTATGCCGCCCTCGGGGACCCGGACCGGGCGTTCGAGTGGCTCGACCGCGCCGTCGACGAGTTCGACAGCATCGTGTTCTCCCTTCAATATCCTGAGTTTCGGCCGCTGCGGAGTGACCCGCGCTTCCAAGATCTTCTGACCCGCGTGGGTCTCCCGAGGGGGGCGTATCCGTAGGGCTCTTTCTGGTGCGGGAGTGAGCGGCCGCTGCCTCCGCAAAAGGGTCCGCAGTTCTGACGCCTCCGCAGATCTGGAGCGGATCGTGTCGTCGCGAGGCAGACAACCCCGCGTAACACACCGTGGCCGTCTTCGTTCGCTTCGCCCACTACGACCGTCACGGCTCGCGTTCGCGACCCGCGACCGCAACGTTCGACGCTACTTCGGAAGGGCCGAGTTCTCCACTATCTGGCACACCTACTCAGGGAGGGGTCGTGGCTCAGAGAGACTTCATCCTTCGCATGATCGAGCGATTCGGGCAGATGCTCATCGCGATCCGAAACCGGATCCTCCGCGGAGACGATCCCAGGCAGATCGAGGATGATCTCCAGACGGCGGGTCAGCAGGCCGGGGTCGATCTGGACCTGGTCCGCAGATTCACCCTCGAATCGCTCCTGATGTTCGTGGGCGCGGACGGTGAGGTCGAATTGGATCGTGCCTGGCTCATGGCGGAGATCCTCTCACTCGATGGTCTCCAGGCGGCGCGCTCCGGCCAGGACGACCTCGCTCGGGAGAGCCTTCTCAAAGCGCGGGCGTTGTACGATCTGGTGGGTCCCGGCGGATCGATGCTGATCGGGATTCCGCCGTCGCGGATCGTCTACGGGAGATCGACGCCGCCCTTTGTGCCCTGGACGCCATCGAGCCCCAGGAATGAGCGCAGTGCGGTACGCAGGCCCTACCTAGCTCAGCGGAGGTTGTCGAAGTGAGTGCCGAGAACAAGAAGGATTCGCGCTGGCTCGAGATTCTCGGATTGGCCGTCGTCATCGTGTCCGTTCTGTTGCTCGCATGGGAAATCCGGCAGAACACGCAGACGGCAACGGCTCAGGCGATGCTCGATCTCAACGCCATGGCGAACGAGGTGCTGAGTGCCGAAGCCCAGAGCGCACAATTGGCTGCCGTGCTGGTGAAGGGAGAGGAAGATCTGGAGTCCCTGTCACCGGTCGAGCGCCGGCAGTTCGAGTCCCACGTGTATACGCTGATCAACGCAATCGACGCTGCACACGGCTTCTTCACTGAAGGCATCCTGGACGAAGAAGACTTTTCGGGGTGGAGGGACTTTGCTTGCCCCTACCTGGGTGGTTCCTCCGTCAATGCGATATGGGAATCTCTCAAGCCCACATGGGGGACTGATTTTGCAGCCTTCGTGGCAGAGACCTGTGGGCTTTGATCGCGGCGGACGAGGTGCCAGCGCCGCCTGACGGGGCAATGAAGTCGCGACCAGGGACGTGCGGCTGTCCGCGGTGGCTGGTCGGTCGGTCAGGTAACGCCTGTGGTTTGCCTACCTGACGGGTGCGGCAGCAGAATGCCGGGACGTCAGGTGGCGCTCATAGCGACCGAGAGGGCAATGCGACCGATGACGAAGCCCATTGGGCGTCTCACGGCGGAGCTGGTCATCGTGTTCGTGGGTGTGCTCATCGCTCTTTTCGTGGAGAATTGGAGAGAGAACCTCGTCGATCGACGGGATGAGCGCATCGTGCTCACCGGCCTGGCCAGTGAGTTCGCGGACAACAGAGAGCGTTTGGATCTGCAGCTGTCCATCTACGGTCGACGGTTGTCCGCCCAGACGGAGATCCTGGGTGCCATCTCCGGGGCCGAGACGCCGACGGCGGACTCGCTGGACGTATTGCTGGCTTGGACCCTTCGTGGCGGTACGGTCGATCTCGCCGACGGGGCATTGAACGGGACGTTGGCATCCGGCGACCTCGGTCTCCTGAGGGACGATCGACTTCGCAACCTCCTTGGGCGGTGGCCCAGTGAAGTCGAGAATCTTCGTGACGTCGAAACGAGGTTCAATGTCCTGACGACGGAGCACCTTCTCCCTTGGATGCGGGTTCGGGTATCCCTCCCGAGCCACATCGGGGAGTCCGAGCTTCCTTCCACGCGGCGACCCGTGGATGTCGGCGCTCTTTTGGATGATCCGACCTTCGAGAACTTCCTCCGAGAGCAGGTCTACTGGGGCGAGGCCATCCAGGAGGCGTCCGCTGAACTTCGAGACCTGATCCTGATCATCGAGGACCGGATCGGACGCGGGGGGGAGGACTAGCGGTCGACGCCACCCGATATCGGTCCCCGTCCGCATCCGCTCGATGGCCTCGACGTTGCTTGATCCCGGGCCAGAGGAGGCGCTGGTTGTCGGTGATGGTCTCCGAGAGCTGTCGAACTCCTCTGCAGACGGTGAATGGCTCGACCTGGCGTTACGTTCGCTCGGCGCGAGCAGATCTGGGAGGTACGAATGAATCGAAGGCACGACACCCGTCTACCGAACCTCTCCCTTCGTGGTCCCAGGACCTGGATGACGACGCTCGTTCTTTGTGGTGCAGCGGAGCTGGTTCCGGGAGCAACAGGTGCACAGACGGGGGCGGACTCGGTCGCGCTCCGCGCGCGCATCGATGCCTACCGGCTTGCCTGGGATGGCCACGACGCGTCCGACGTTGCGGCATTCTTTGGCGACAGTGCGGATCTTGTGATGGGTAACCAGCCCGAGGCTATGGGACGCGGGGCCATCGAGGACTCGTGGCGCGACTACTTCTCACGGCAGGAACCGGAACGACACCTCACGCTCGATGTGCAGTCAATGCGGTTCGTCGCCGCTGACGTCGCGGTCGTCAACGTCACGACGACTACCGGGGGGCGTAACGAGCGGGGTGAGGCCTTGCCCTCCAGGAGGTTTCGAGGCGTGTGGGTCCTACATCACCAGCGGGGCGAGTGGCTGATCTCAGCCATGCGTGGGGTGCCGACTGAAGAGGATTCGGTCGTCCTGAACGAGTCTCTCGCGGCGGCAGAAGAGCTCCGCCCGGGAATCCGTGCATTCGTGGACGCGTATGAAGACGCCTTCAACAGCCACGACGCCTTTGCGGTCAGCGCTTTCTACCGGGACGACGCAGATGTCATCGTCCGCAACGGCCCCGTGACCCACGGGCGGCAAGCCATCCTGGCCTGGTGGCAGAGCTAGTTTGCCGAGGCCAGGCCTTATCGGGCGCTGTACATCGTGAAGGACATCCGCATGGTTACGTCGGACGTCGCGCTGGTCAACTTCATCGTGACGGGTGCGGCGGTCGAGGCGCGAGCTCAACCGATACCGGTCAGGTACACGCGTGCGACATGGCTTCTCGCTCGCGAAGACGAAGGCTCTGGATGGCTCCTCACGGCGGTCTGGGTCCTGCCCAGCGAAGAAGACGACATCA
>CAZKJJ010000209.1:0-4622 GCA_964553055.1 uncultured Acidimicrobiia bacterium | reverse complement strand
GGGGCGCCGAACGGGAGGTCGCCGCCGACGTTCTGCTGGTACTGACACGTGGCCACCGCCCGACGCCCCACCCCGATCTGGTCGACGCCGATGACGGGTGAGACCTGGCCGTCGATCGACGTGTTGATGATCGCCTCCACCGCATAGGGCCCGTAGCTGGGGTTGATGGTGACCTCGCCTGGGGCGTACCCGTTGTTGGCGGCGAAGGTCTGGCCCGCGGCTACCGGGTCTTGGCCATGGCACTTGGCCCAGGCGCCCGCGATGGCCGCATGGTCAGCAGCGTTCTGGACGCTGCGCCGCTCATCCATGCCGCGGCCGCCGTCGATCGCCAGGGCGGTGATTGCAAACACGAACAGCAGGACGATGGCGGCGACGACCAGCGCTGCTCCTCGGTCGTCACGGAGCCTCTCGACGTGGCGGGCGATCCTGGCTCGATGGTTCACGACATACCTCACGGGTAGGCGGTGCAGTTGTTGTTGGACACGATCTGACCGATGAAGGTTCGCTGCAGGGTGATGGACCCGCCCAGCATCGGGCCGAGGAGGGGGGTGAGGTATGTGTGGTCGTACGTGACGGTCACCGCCACCTGGTCGGGGACCGAGCAGTCGATCGTGATGTTGGCCGAAGTGAGCGTCGGGTTGTCGATCGAGGAGGTGATCCGCTGAACGGTCTTGAGCGGATCGAACGGCTCGTAGGATGCGTAGATCGCCCCTTCCTGGGCGGCCTCCTTGAGCGCCAAGTCGGTGTAGAGCGCCCTTCCCAGGTCGACGATGCCCAATACCAGGAGGAGAAAGAGCGGGGTGACGAGCGCCATCTCGACTGTGGACGCTCCGCGCTCTCGACCGAGCCTCTCTCGAGGGTTGCTCATCGCCTCATCCCTTGAACAGCGTCCTGCGGTCCGTCGACGAGAGACTCACCGGGCCCAGGAGGTCCGAGATGATCGGGATCTGGGTCTGGAACGTGGCGTTGACGGTGACCACGATGCGGTCGCCCGAGGCGAAGAGATCCTCTGACGGTGAGGACCCGACAGGGCAGGTGGTGATGACGCCAGTGCCAGGGCCCTCGTCGTAGCTGATGTCGATAGCCGAGTCGGGCAACGCCACCAGCAGGGCCAGGGATCGGGCCGCCTCCCTGATCTCCGCGCAGTCCGTGTATCGGGGGACTCCATTGACGCTCGTGCCCACCGCCGAGCCATACCGAGCCGCGTCACGGCTGGCCGTCTCGACCTCCGTGGCGATGGCGATGAACCGTCCGAACTCGGCGATACCGAAGATGATCAGCAGCAACAGCGGCATGATGAGCGCGAACTCAACCAGCGTCGCCCCGCGGTCGTCCCGCCGATTGAGATTGAGCCTCCCCTTCAAGGCGTCCCCCCTCCGTGCTCCCATTCGCGCCTTTAGTGGTCGTCTGTCTCGTTTGTGACCACTCAGAGCGTCAACACGAAGAGTAGCAGATCCTCACTCTACGTGGCAATAGCTGATGTGTGCGGGCCGGGGCGGCCGCTGCTGCTCAGCCGTTGGGAATCAGGTGAACGGGGTTACCGACGATGTAGGCCCGCCACGTGGTCGTGTCCTGGGCGGTGCCGCCGTAGTCGTAGTCGATCTTCCACCAGCAGTCGGCACCGCAGGCGTAGGTGTCGGGGAGGTCGATCTCGACCTTCAGCCAGTCGCCGTTGTAGTCGTTGGCGGGGCGGGTGGCGTTGATGGCACACGGGTTGAGGGTGCCCATCGACGACCACAACGAGGTGAAGCCAGGCTTCTGGTAGAAGCGGCACGAGCCCCAGGTGCCACCAGCAGGCGAGACGACGTTGATGATGTTGAGAACGTTGGCCTGGGCGTCACCTGGGTCGTACAGCTCGACGACGAAGGTCTTGCCGCGGTACACCTCGTCTACCTCGGCCAGGTAGAAGTTGGGTGCGCCTGCCGTGATGTTGTTGAAGAGCGACATGTCGCCGATCGCGTAGAGGCGTGGGCTGCCTCCGCTGCCCACCACCCGGATCGAGTAGCGGTTGAGGCCCGTGTCATCGGCCGGGTTTGGCGTCGCGACCCGCACTCGGACCGGGTAGATGCCCTCCGCTGGGTTGTTGACGGTGCAGTGCGTGTCCCACACGTAGGGGTCGGTGTCCGCCAGCTCAGGCAGCGGACCGTACGTCCTCGTGCAACCGCCGACCGGCACGTTGTCCGAGAGATCGAGCGGCGTCGGGTCAGGGTAGAAGACCGCCACCTCCACGGTGTGACCTGCTCCTCCGCAGCCGCCGCAGACGTTGTGGTCGCCGGTGCGCTTGGGATCGCCTCCTGGCACGTGCAGGTTCATGTCCAGGAGCTGGAGCGTGAACGACGCCATGCCAGGGTTGTCGACATCGACACCGTACGTGTAGCCGCTCGCCCTCCATCCGTCCTGCGGGCCAGGGCAGCCGACGCCGCTTCCCGACCCGTCGTTGCAGTAGGAGGAGTGTCCGTCTCCCATTCTCGTGTCGGTGTAGCGGCCGTGGATGTTGGCCCAGAACTCAGGGCAGCCGGCCCCTCCTCCCGCGCAACCCGGTGGGTTCCCGAACGTGTTGCCTGGGCTTCCCATCGGCAGCGGAGGGATGAACTCGGCAGTGGCGACCCTCGTGATCGTCTGTGTGTCCTGGCCGAAGACTCTGAGGAAGAATGTCGAGACGGTGTCGGTGACTGTGACCTTGAGCTGGTGAGGCTCGTCTGGGACGACCTCTGGCACCACGCCTGCCGAGTAGCCATTGGCCTGGGCGATCGCCAGCGCGTCTGTTGCGGCCTGCGGAAAGTCCTGTGGCATGTGGATGACGCCCCCCAGCGCGGCAGCATCGGCTGCTCGCTGCACCCGGTTGGCGTTCACGTAGAACCAGCCGAGATCGGTGGCAAAGGCGGCCAGGCCCAGCAGAAGGACCATGGCCAGGCTGCTGAGCACCAGCACACTGCCTTCCTCGAGCTGGCGGACCCGGATCGCGAGATGCTCGAGGCGCTTCACGACAGATCCGGCTCCAGGCGCATGATGGTGTCGTCCTGCCACGTCTGGCTCCCGAACCAGGGCACGAGCCCCGTCAGCCAGTCGTGCTGGAAGATCACCCGCACCCCCAGGTAGTCGAGACTGAGGGCATCAGTGCTACGAGACGTCGGAGCCCAAGGGCAGCCGTTGTCGCACACGAAGCCTCCGCCCACCTGCCGGTAGATGTTGGTTCCGCCAAGCGGGTTGGTCACGCTGCCGCTGCTGTCTGACTGGAAGATCCACACCTCCTTGACGATGGCGCTGGGGTTCGACGCCAGTGCCTGGTCGACAGCGGCCAGGATCAGCTTGTCTGCCGCGGGGTCATCACCCGAGGCGCTTCCCGTCCTGGCACCCTCCCGGGTTGCACTCGACACCGCCAGCCAGTCCAGGAGGGCGAAGCCCATCTCGGCTGCGCCCACAGCCAGGACGAGCACCACCGAGGCGATCAGGGCGGTCTCGATGAGGGCGGCTCCCCGCTCTGAGTCACGTCGGGAACGGATGCGGGCGATCATTCGAAGATGCTCGGCTCGATGCGCATGATCGTGCTGGAAGACCACGAGGACGTGTCGCCCCACAGACCGGTGATCCAGTTGTGGGTGAAGTTCACGATCACCTCGACTCTGCCCGTCGTCGGCGCTGACACGTCACGATCGGTCGGTACGTAGCCGGGGGTGCTGTAGGGAGCCGCCCCTGGGGACCCGCCTGCGAAGAAATCGGGGCAGGGGATCCAGTCGCAGGGCGGTCCAGGGTTGTACTGGTACTTGGTGGCTTCTCCGAAGGGGTTGTCTGGGTTGCGGATGATGATCGAGGTGACATTGTCCATGTTGGCGCCTGCCAGCGCCTCGACCACCGCCACCAGGGCGGCGTTGTCCGCCTGCACGTCCGCTCCGAGCGTGGCGGCGAGTCTGGCGCCCTCCCTGGAGGCATGCCCGATCGACAGCCAGTCCTTCAGAGCCAGGCTGAACTCGGCGACGCCGAAGATGAGCAAGGCGACGAGAGGAAAGACAACCGCGGTCTCGACCAGGGTGGCGCCCCGGTCGGGGCTGATTCGTGTGCTCGGCCTCATCATTGTTGACCACTCTGGGTGCTGGGGGTTACGCGCTCAGGGTCACTATCGGAGAGGTGGGCACGACGAGCAATGTCCAATACGGAATGCTTCGGCGTGACTAGACACCCAGTCGGAAACCGCCCTCGCTCACACATAGCACCTTCAGCCCGCGCTCGTGGTCCGCCGAGGGTGCCCGTTTGCCCTACCCCAGAATGGCGATACCGACGCCCACGCTATTCGCAACAGCGGGGGTGCACAAGGGGAAGTTTGGCTTCAGCCCTCCTGGGCCACGAGCCGACGATTCTTGAACTTCGCCTTGATGTAGTCGTGGTTCAGCATGGCGATGAAGTCGATCGAGATTCCCTTGGGGCAGGCAGCCTCGCACTCGCCGTGGTTCGTGCACGACCCGAAGTACCTCTCCATCTCCTCGACCATGGCACTGACCCGCTGCCAGCGCTCGGGCTGACCTTGGGGCAGGAGGTTCAGGTGGGCGACCTTGGCTGCGGTGAACAGCATGGCACTGGCATTTTTACAGGCCGCGACGCAGGCTCCACATCCAATGCAGGCAGCA
>CAZKJJ010000208.1:0-4626 GCA_964553055.1 uncultured Acidimicrobiia bacterium | reverse complement strand
TCCAACACCGTCACCGTCACCCTCACCGTCAACCCCGTCACACCGCCGACCACGCCCAAGCTCGCCCACGGCGTCGTGGCCGTCACGAGCGGCGGGGCGCCGGTCACCGTGACGCCAGGTCCGAGCTACACGAGCATGGTCGTCGTGGCCACGCCGAACTACGACAGCTCTGACGTCCCGGCCGTGGTGAGGATCGGGAACGTCACCGCCACCAGCTTCGACGTCTCGCTCGCCCTCACCTCCTCAGGAGGCCCCGTCACCGGAGACGTCTATTGGATGGCTGTCGAGGAAGGCGTCTACACCACAGCCGAACACGGAGTGACCATGGAAGCGCACACCTTCCTGTCGACGGTGACCGACGACAACAACGCTTGGAACGGCGAAGCTCGCGGCTACAGCAACAGCTACTCCAGTCCGGTCGTACTGGGCCAGGTGATGACCACCAACGACCCTGACTGGTCTGTGTTCTGGAGCGCAGGCTCACGCCGCAACACAGCCCCCAACGGCACCCTCGTCGTCGGCAAGCATGTTGGTGAGGACCCAGACACGACCAGGGCAGACGAGACGATCGGCTACATCGTGATCGAGGCGGGCACCGCCACGGTCGAAGGCATCACGGTCCTGGCGGCAGTCGGTGGCGATACCGTGCGGGGTGTCGGCAACCGTCCGCCCTACAGCTACTCCTTCAGCGGACCGGCGCCGACAGGGGCCGTTGCGACCCAGACAGGCATGGACGGCACCGACGGTGGCTGGGCCCTCTTCCACGGCGCCAACCCGATCGGGGCATCCTCGCTGAACCTCGCCATAGACGAGGACCAGAGCAGCGACCTGGAGCGCAATCACGTATCCGAGCAAGTCGCTTACATCGTCTTCGGCTCCTAGCTGAGGCACATCGGCTTCGCAGTACCCTTCCGCCCGCATGGGCTCCGCGGTGGTCGCTGTCTTCGGGTCTTCGACCGTCACACCGGACGAAGCCGAGTACCGCGAGGCCATGGAGCTGGGTCGAGGCCTGGCGAGCAGGGGGCTCACGGTGGCAACGGGTGGCTACTCGGGAATCATGGAGGCCGTTTCCAGAACGGCCCGTGAGGAAGGCGCAGACGTGATAGGCGTCACTGCTCCCCTGCTGTTTCCCCAGAGGTCAGGGCCGAATCCGTACGTGACCCGCGAGCGACAAGTGACCACTCTGACGGAGCGGCTCCACGAGCTCGTCGACTCGACGGACGCGCATGTCTTCCTGGCGGCGAGCCTGGGAACGATGGCCGAGCTCATGCTCGCCTGGAACCTCGCACATCTGGCGGCGCTCCGTGGGGAGCAGCCGAAGCCGATCATCGCCGTTGGAGCATCCTGGAGCCACCTGGTGCCGCTGCTCGCCGAGGCGCTGCAAGCGGACGACACACTGGTCTCGTGCGTCGAAGACGTCGCAGGCGCCCTCGAGCTCGTGTCCCAGACACTCCCATGAATCAGGTCGCCTACGGAGGAATCGTCTGGCGCGACGCCGGCTCCGGGGTCGAGCTGCTGTTGGTCCACAGGCCCCGCTACGACGACTGGACCTTCCCCAAGGGCTCGCCCGAGTCGGGAGAAGGCGGAGAGGAAACAGCACTGCGGGAGGTCGAGGAGGAGACAGGCCTACGGTGCAGGCTGGGCAGACCTGTCGGTCACAAGACCTATCCCTTGGCTGAGGGCACCAAGACGTGCCACTACTGGGCGATGATTCCCGTCTCGGGCCGGTTCTCGGAGAATCACGAGGTCGATGAAGCCCGCTGGATAGCGATGGACCGAGTCCCCAACCGCCTCACCTATGACTCCGACATGGATCTGCTCGAGGCGCTTCCGGAAGACTGGATGACACCTGTGCCGCGCCTGGCGATCGTACGTCACGCAGAGGCGGGAGCCAGGAACTCGAGTGATCCCGAAGACCGGAACCGGCCCCTGTCTGAGCGCGGGCGTGCGCAAGCCGCCCGCCTCGTCGACGTGCTGGCGCCTGAGACGATCACCCGCCTCCTCACCAGTCCTTTCGAGCGCTGCCGGCAGACGATGCTCCCACTCTCCGAGGCCAGAGGCGTCCCGGTAGAAGAGGTCGATGACCTGGACGAAACGGCCCCTGAGCGAAGCCTTGCCTATCTGGCCGTGCGGGACGCTGTGGTGTGCACACACGGCAACGTGATGCCTGTCATGCTCGATGCGCTCTTGGAGGACGGCTGCGAGTTCCTCTCGCCGAGGCGCTGGGAGAAGGGATCGACGTGGCTGATCGACTTCGAGGGCGACCTACCCGTCAGAGCCCGCTACCTTTCGCCTCCCTGATCCGACGCGCTGCCTCCCGGTGCAGCCATCACCCACATCACGTCTCGCACGCTGACGATGCCGAGCAGGTCGCCCTCCTCCACGATCGGCAGATGGCGATACCCCGTCTCGAGCAACCAGAGCGCTGCCTCCTCGACGTCCACGTCCGGTGAGAACGTGTCTGGGTCCTGCGTCATCCAATCCTTGACGATCTCCATGGCCAGGTCGGCACCCGTAGCCGCGGCTCGCACGATGTCGCGCTCGGTGACGATTCCGGCCAGGCGATGCCCGTCGACCACGGCCACGGAACCGATGTTGCGTTCGTCCATGGCCTTGGCCACGTCCTGAAGCGTCACCTCTGGGCCGCACACCTCGGCACCTGAGCCATCGACGAGGGAGCCCAATTTCACGACGATCCTCCCGGAGAGGCCTTCAAAGGGTATCTCCCGAGTCCCAGCCGCGCTCGTGACGTTCAGCCGTACTGAGCCCGCTGGATGTCACAAGAGCTCAGATCAGGTCCTGCTCCCGTATCCCGAACGAAGGATGCCGCAGCCGGCAGAGCGCCAGCTTCTCGAGTTGGCGGATCCGCTCCCTGGTCAAGTTGAACTCCTCCCCGATCTCCTCGAGTGTGCGCGGTACCCCGTCGTAGAAGCCATAACGCAGAGCCAGGATCCGGCCTTCGCGGTCTGGGAGCCTCTCGATCGACACGCGCAGACTGTCCGCGATGTCCATCTCCTCGGTGATCTGGACAGGGTCGGTGGCGTCCTCGTCCTCGATGAAATCCCCGAGCTGCGCTCCGTCCTCCCCGACCGGTTGCTCGAGCGAGACCGTGTCAGCCACACCCAGTGCGAGCTCGACCTTGTCGACGGTCACGCCTGCTTCCTCGGCGATCTCGTTTGGCTTGGGATCACGGCCGAGCTCCGCCTTGAGAGACGCCTGCGCGGCCCTCACCGCGGCCAGGGTGTCGTGCAGGTGAACGGGAATCCGAACCGTTCGGGACTTGTCCGCGATCGCTCTCGTGATGGCCTGCCTGATCCACCAGGTCGCGTAGGTGGAGAACTTGAAGCCCTTGCGCCAGTCGAACTTCTCCACCGCTCGGATCAGGCCCAGGTTTCCCTCCTGTATGAGGTCGAGAAAGTCGATGCCTGACGTGTTGGCGTAGCGCCTGGCGTTGGCGACCACCAGCCTGAGGTTGGCGGTGAGAAAGGCATCCTTTGCCTCCCTACCGTGCCTGACCTTGCGTCGCAGCTCGATCTCTTCGCGCTTGTCCTTGAAGTCGCTCGCTTCGACACGCGTGATCGACGCCTCACCGGCCTCGATGCGCTGCGCCAGCTCGACTTCCTGCTCTGCGGTGAGCAGGTCGTACTCGCCGATCGCGGTCAGGTACTGCGAGACCAGATCGGTGGTCAGGCGACCACGCTCGTCTGTGAGTTTGTTCGGCTTGTGTCGTTCCCGTGTCGTGGCGTCGCGCCGCGTCTGATCGGCCACAGTCATCTACTGATCAGCCTCCATCGAAGGAAGGTTCCAGGGGCAAAGAAAGGTCTCCGTCCCGCTAGCCCAGGCGCTCCAATATGGCACAGAATGCCCACGATGTGAACCCCCTTTTTGTCTACATGGGCGCCGCGCCGAGTGGCTAGTCACTCGGATCTTCGGGCTCTCCATGTCGTCCTCATCTCCAACGAAGCTGCCCTCCAGGGCGTTCCCTGCATAAACCAGCCGGTGGGCTCCCGGCGTCGAAGAGGGCGCACCCTCGAGGGATCGGCACATGGCCGGGCTCAGCCTTCACGACTCGGCAGACGCGGCTCTGAGGGCGCGACTCGAGCTGGGATCGTTTAGCTTCTGAGAGGTGCGCATCCAATCAGGCCAGCTCGTAGCGCTCGGCTACGGAACATACGTACGCTCGGACGACGTCGTCTCGGTGGAGCCGATCCGAGAGGGTCGTGGACCGGGACGGAGGGCGCTGGTATGGGTACGGGGGCTTCCCGACCCGCTGATCGCATCCCGGTCGGAAGGCGCCATTGTCGACGATCTGGTGACGCCCGCGGACGAAGCTGCCAGGATGCGGGCCCAGCGGTCGGTGCTCGCCAAGATGACCGATGCGCTCGAGGGCATCTCCTCGGGGGTTCGCCGGGTGCTCACCGAAGAGGGGGGCGTGGACTTCAGCGAGCTGATCGATGAAGCCAACCGGGTCCTCCACTAGGCCCCAGGATCTCCGAACAGGCCTCTAGTACCGTCGGGGGATGCCCAACCGTCTGACAGCCGCGACGTCTCCGTACCTCCTCCAGCACAAGGACAATCCTGTCGACTGGCACGAGTGGGGTGAGGAGGCCTTCGCGGCCGCCAAGC
>CAZKJJ010000207.1:0-4643 GCA_964553055.1 uncultured Acidimicrobiia bacterium | reverse complement strand
AACCGAAGCGCCTCATTCCGCAGGCTACGACCGAAAGCTGTGGTGCGCAGGTGCTGGACGGCCTGTTCACCCCGCTGGTCGACGCCGACCCCGAGACGTACGAACCGCTGATCGGTGACGAGTCCGAGGACGCTGTCGCGGCCGAGATCGCACCGAACGACGACAACTCGGTCTGGACGATCACGCTCAAGGACTGGACCTTCCACAACGGCGAGCCGGTCACAGCCCAGAACTACGTGGATGCGTGGAACTGGGGTGCCTACGGGCCGAACGCGGCCGACGCCAACTACTTCTTCGAGGACATCGAGGGCTACGCCGAGATGAACCCCGAAGACCCCGACGGCGACGGGCCGCAGGAAGCCCCGACCCCGTCGACCGAGGAACTGTCGGGTCTGAAGGTGATCGACGACAAGACCTTCGAGGTCACGCTCGCCGAGCCCTTCAGCCAGTACCCGCTGAAGCTGATGTACACGGCCTTCCTGCCGATGCCGGACGAGGCGTTCGATGACCTCGAGGCGTACGAGGAGGCCCCCGTCGGCAACGGCCCGTTCCAGATGGACGGCAAGTGGCAGCACGACCAGCAGATCAGCATGGTCCGCTACGACGAGTACCCGGGCACCCCGGCGCACGCCGACGCGGCGACCGTGAAGATCTACGCGGACATCAACACCGCCTACAACGACCTGCTGGGTGGGCAGCTGGACATCATGGCCACCATTCCGCCCGAGCGGAAGGACGAGGCGGTCCAGCAGTTCGCCGACCGCTACATCAACGTGCCGAGCTCGTACTTCGGGTACGTCGGCATCCCGATGTACGACCAGCGCTTCGATGACCTGAAGCTGCGCCAGGCGCTGTCGATGGCCATCGACCGTCAGACGATCATCGACAAGATCCTGAAGAACGGGACTCCTGCCGATGACTTCGTGGCGCCGGTGATCCAGGGCTACCGCGAGGGCGCCTGTGGCGAGCAGTGCACCTACAACCCCGAGAAGGCCAAGCAGCTCTTCGACGAAGCAGGTGGCTTCGACGGCACGCTGGAGATCTGGTTCAACGGTGGCGCAGGCCACGAAGAGGTCTACAACGCCGTCGCCAACAACTGGAAGCAGAACCTCGGCATCCAGGACGTCAAGTTCACCACACCGCAGTTCGCCGAGTACCTCGGTGCGCTGGAATCGGAAGAGGCGACCGGTCCCTTCCGTCTGGCCTGGGTGATGGACTACCCGTCGATGCAGAACTACCTCGGCCCACTCCTCGCCTGCAACGGTGGCTCGAACTACACGGGCTACTGCAACGAGGATGCTGACGCCAAGGTGCTCGAGGGCAACGCCGCCTCCTCGGTCGACGAGGCGACGACGCTGTACCAGGAGGCCGACGACATGATGATCGAGGACCTGCCGATCATCCCGTTCTACTACCGGAACGAAGAGGCCATCCACAGCGAGAACGTCAGCGACGTGGCGTTCGACGCCTTCGCGAAGATCCGCCTGGCGGACGTGTCCGTCACGCAGTAGGCCCTCGGTCTGCTGGTTGACGTGATGGGTTAGAGTCGGGGGGTGACGGGTACCCCGTCACCCCCCGACACCTGTCGCCTGCCCGACAATCGCGCCACTTCGTCGGCAGAAGGGAGTCCAACTCGATGGGTCGCTACGTCGCACGGCGGCTGCTGCAGTTCGTCCCAGTGTTCTTCGGGGCCACGTTCCTGATCTACTCGATGGTCTTCGCCATCCCCGGTGACCCCATCCGGGCGCTCTTCGGTGAACGTGCTGTCGCGTCGTCGACACTGGAGGCGTTGCGCGACGAGTACAACCTCAACGACCCGTTGCCCGTGCAGTACGCGAAGTACATCGGCGGGCTGACGCAGGGCGACTTCGGTCAGGACTTCCGGGGGCGCGAGGTGTCGGACATCATGGCGGAACGGATTCCCGTCACCGCGCGGTTGGCTGTCGGCGCCTTCATCTTCGAGATCGTGCTCGGGTTGGCCGCGGGGGTCCTTGCAGGGCTTCGCAAGGGGGGCTTCGTCGACAACTTGGTCCTGGTGTCGACGACTGCCGTCATCTCCATTCCGGTCTTCGTGCTGGGATTCGTGGGCCAGATCATCTTCGGGGTGAAGTTGGGGTGGTTCCCCATTGCCGGCATCTCCGATGGCTGGATGAGCTATGTCCTGCCATCGATGGTCCTGGGATCGGTCTCACTGGCGTACATCGCCCGCCTGACGAGGACGAGCCTCGTCGAGAACCTTCGTGCCGATTACGTGCGAACCGCGACGGCGAAAGGCCTGGCGCGAAGACGCGTGATCGGCATCCATGCCTTACGCAATTCATTGATCCCCGTCATCACGTTCCTGGGCATCGACCTCGGGTCCTTGATGGGGGGAGCGATCATCACCGAGACGATCTTCAACATCCCGGGGATCGGCCGGCAGATCTACCTGTCGGTGCTGAATCAGGAGGGCACGGTCGTGGTCGGCCTGACCACCTTCCTGGTGCTGGTCTTCATGATCTCGAACCTCCTGGTCGACCTCCTGTACGGCGTGCTCGACCCACGGATCCGCTATGAGTGACGAGACACGTTCAGAGCAGCAGCTGACGCAGCGTGACGGGCAGGCACTGGAGCCGACCAGCCGTCGTCCGGACCCGGACATCGGGGTCACGCCAGGCATCGAACCGCACCACATCGGCGAGGAGCCGGAGTTCGAGGAGCCGTCGGGCCGAAGGGCGAGCCTCTGGGCCGACGCGTGGCGTGAGCTCCGCACGAACCCGCTGTTCATCGTCTCGGGGCTGCTCATCATCCTCTTCCTGGTGATGGCCGCGTTCCCGGGGTTGTTCACGAACGCGAACCCGGAGGCCTGCGACCTGGCCCGCTCGGTCCAGACACCGACCTCCGAGCACATCTTCGGTTTCGACGTCCAGGGCTGTGACTACTACGCGCGCACCATCTACGGCGCGAGGGTCTCGGTCTCCATCGGGATCGTCGTGACGCTCTTCGCGACCATGATCGCGGTGGTCTTCGGCACGTTGGCCGCGTATTACGGCGGGGCCCTCGACGCGATCATCGCCCGCATCGCGGACATCTGGTTCGCGCTGCCGTTCATCCTGGGCGGCATCGTGATCCTCAGTGTGTTGGATCACAGCTTCAAGAACGTCGCGCTGGTCCTCGTGCTGCTCGGCTGGCCGACGATGCTGCGTCTGATGCGATCGTCCGTGCTCAGTGTCAAGGAGCAGGACTACGTCGATGCGGCACGATCGCTGGGTGCCAGCGACCTGCGCATCATGGTCCGACACATCCTGCCGAACGCCATGGCGCCGGTCATCGTGTACGCGACCATCTATGTCGGCGTCGTGATCTCGGCAGAAGCGGCGCTGTCCTACCTCGGCGTCGGATTGCAGCTCCCGGCCATCTCGTGGGGGCTGATGATCAACACGGCGCAGCACCGGATCACGTCCTACCCGCACCTGCTCGCCTTCCCTGGCCTGTTCCTGAGCGTCGCAGTGTTCAGCTTCATCCTGATGGGCGACGCACTGCGTGACGCACTCGACCCGAAGCTGCGGTGACCATGGCTGTAGAAACCCACATCGAATCCGTCGGCGGCCAGCCGATCGACCGCTCCGCCCCACTGCTCGAGGTCAGCGACCTCAGCGTGGAGTTCCGGACCCGCGATGGCGTGGTGCAGGCGGTCAACGGCATCAGCTACGCGCTCCACGAGGGCGAGACCCTCGCCATCCTCGGCGAGTCCGGATCGGGGAAGTCCGTCAGCGCGCAGGCGGTGATGGGCATCATCGACACCCCGCCGGGCTTCATCACGGAGGGCAGCGTCCGCTTCCGTGGCGTAGACCTGTTCGGCCTCCCGGAGGACGAACGACGCAAGGTCCGCGGGAACAGCATCGCGATGGTGTTCCAGGACGCGCTGACGGCGCTGAACCCGGTGTTCCCCGTCGGCTGGCAGATCGCGGAGATGTTCCGTCGTCACCGAGGCATGTCCAAGAAGGACGCCATGCCCAGGGTGATCGAGCTCATGGAGCGGGTGCGCATCCCTCTGGCACGGGAACGCGTCAACGCCTACCCGCACGAGTTCTCCGGGGGTATGCGGCAGCGCGTCATGATCGCCATGGCCCTCGCGCTCGACCCGGATGTGCTCATCGACGACGAGCCCACGACGGCGTTGGACGTCACCGTGCAGGCGCAGGTCATGGAGCTGCTGGCGGAGCTCCAGCAGGAAACCGGCATGGGGTTGATCCTGATCACCCACGACCTCGGTGTCGTTGCCGAGGTGTCCGACCGGGTCTGCGTGATGTACGCCGGCAAGATCGTCGAGACGGGCACCATCAACGAGATCTTCCGGTCGCCGGCGCACCCCTACACCCTCGGGCTCATGCATTCGATCCCGCGGGCGGACCAGAAGGGGCAGCGGCTGAATCCCATCGTCGGATCCCCACCCGACCTCACGCACATCCCGCCGGGATGTGCGTTCCACCCGCGCTGTCCCTACGCACGCGAGCGGTGCGTCCAGGAGGTTCCACCCCAGTATCAGGTCGAGGGTCAGAACCGCGTGAGCGCATGCCATTACTACGAGGAGGTGCTCGGTGAGCGGCAGTGACGTGGCGACCACCGCCTCGGACGGGTCGATCCTCCGGGTCGAGAACCTG
>CAZKJJ010000206.1:0-4646 GCA_964553055.1 uncultured Acidimicrobiia bacterium | reverse complement strand
GCCGGTGCTGGTCGAAGGGAAGGCCATCCAGATCCATCCCCTCGTCTGTGAGGCGTTCAACGCCGACTTCGACGGCGATCAGATGGCAGTGCATCTCCCCCTGTCAGCGGAGGCACAGGCCGAGGCCAGGATCCTCATGCTCTCAACCAACAACGTCCTCTCGCCCGCCCACGGAAGGCCGATCGTCACACCGAGCCAGGACATGGTGATCGGCATCTACTACCTCACGGAGCGGGTCGACGATGCCAAGGGAGCAGGCAGAGCCTTCGCTGATCTGGACGAGGCGATCATGGCGTACGACCTGGGCGACCTGTCCGTCCACGCGCCGATCCACCTACGGGTGGCAGACATGGCAGGAAGCGCTGAGCTGCACGCAGAGCTGCAGCCGATGATCGGGGACCTGCTGACCCCCGAGCCCGTCGACGTCTCGAAGCCATTCGAGACGACCCTCGGGAGGGCCCTCCTCAACAGGGCCTTCCCTTCCGACTTCCCTTACGTCGAGGGGGCCATCCTCAAGTCAGACATCCGTCGACTGATCGAGGAGGTGATCGAGCGGTACAACAAGATGGAGGTCGAGGAGGTCCTCGACGGCGTCCAGCAGCTCGGCTTTCACTACGCAACGAAGGCGGGGCTGACGATAGGCCTCGACGATGTGAAGACGCCTCCAGACAAGAACAAGATCCTGGAGAGCTTCGAGAGCAGGGCCGAGACCGTAGAGGGCCAGTACCGCAAGGGCATCATCACAGACGACGAGCGTAGGCAAGAGCTCATCGAGATCTGGACCGAGGCCACCGACCAGGTGAAGGAGTCGATGGAGGCCACCCTCAAAGCAGGCCAGTTCAATCCCGTCGACATGATGGTCGCATCGGGGGCCAGGGGAAACATCATGCAGGTCCGTCAGATCGCGGGCATGCGGGGCCTGGTAGCCAACCCGAAAGGCGACATCATCGTCCGTCCGATCAAGGCGAACTTCCGCGAGGGGCTCTCGGTGCTCGAGTACTTCATCTCGACGCACGGTGCCAGGAAGGGCCTCGCAGATACGGCGCTGCGGACCGCAGACTCCGGCTATCTCACCCGCAGGCTGGTCGACGTCAGCCAGGAAGTCATCGTCAAGGAGGAGGACTGCCTCACTGACAAGGGCATCGCCTTCACGATCAGAGCCGAGGAAGGCGCTCCTGTCATCAGGAACCTGAGGAGCAGGGTGTTCGGCAGGGTCCTGGTCGAGGACGTCAAGGTCGAGCGTAAGCTCGTGGAGACCTCGGAGGGCGAGAAGCTTCGGGCGGGAACACTGATCGACAGGACCGTCCTCCAGGCCATCGAAGCGGCTTCCGAGGTCACGTCCCTCAGGGTCAGGTCTGTGCTCACCTGCGACTCGCGCTACGGCGTCTGCAGGCAGTGCTACGGACTCAGCTTGGCAACGGGCAAGCTCGTGGAGCTCGGCGAGGCGGTCGGCATCATGGCTGCCCAGTCGATCGGGGAGCCGGGTACGCAGCTCACCATGCGCACCTTCCACACGGGCGGTGTCGCAGGGGAGGACATCACGCACGGTCTGCCCAGGGTCGTCGAGCTCTTCGAGGCGAGAACTCCGAAGGGAAAGGCGATCCTCTCCGATCTCTGGGGAACCGTCAGCATCGAGGAGCACGAGGACGGGCACCGCATCGTCGTCGTTCAGGGCAAGGAAGAGGAGATGTCCTACGAGGTGAGCAGAAGGGCGAGGATCCGACCGCACAGCGGCGACGCGATCAGCCCAGGGTCGGCCATCACCGAGGGACCGCTCGATCCCAAGGAGGTGTTGGAGATACAGGGCGTGCGCGCCGCCCAGCAGTACCTCGTCGACCAGGTACAGGAGGTGTACCGGTCACAAGGCGTCGACATCCACGACAAGCACATCGAGATGATCGTCCGTCAGATGCTTCGCAAGGTGAGGGTGGTGAGCCCGAATGAGTCCGACTACCTGCCAGCCGAGCTGGTCGACCAACTCGAGTTCCGCGAAACCAACCAGCATCTGGTTGGCGAAGGCAAGGTGCCGGCCGAAGGCAGGCCGGAGCTCATGGGGATAACGAAGGCATCCCTGGCCACCGACTCATGGCTGTCGGCTGCCTCCTTCCAGGAGACGACCAGAGTCCTGACCGAGGCGGCCTTGCAGGGCAGATCAGACTTCATGCGCGGTCTCAAAGAGAACGTCATCATCGGCAAGCTGATCCCGGCCGGAACGGGATCCGAGACCTACCAGGATCTCGAGCCTGCCCTTCCCGAGGCGGCGGCCGTCGCCGCCCTCGGGATATTCGGCGACATGGTGGCGGAGCGCGCGGAGGAGGAACTGCTGCCGGCCAATCCTGCAGAGTGGCTGGCGTCCCTCGGGACGTCGTCGATCGAGGAAGAGGCAGACGAGCAGGAAGAGTGACCGAGGAAACGGTCCTCGTCAGGATCTCAGGGCCCGACCACCCTGGTATCACAGCCGACTTGATGAGCCGCCTCGCCGAGGCGGGGGCGAAGGTACACGACGCCGAGCAGGTCGTCGTGCGCGGCCTCCTGACCCTGGGCGTCGTGATCTCCGTGCCAGGCGGCAGGGATCTCCTCAAGGAGCTCCTGCTGCTCGGCTGGGAGCACGACCTCGACGTCGAGTTCGAGGTCGTCGAGCCTTCCGAAGCCCCAAGGCAGCTCGGCTCGGTCGTGACCGTCCTTGGCCAAGACCTCTCCCCAGAGCAACTGGCTGCCGTAGCCAGAACCGTCGCCGCGGATGGAGGCAACATCGACCGCATCCACCGGTTGGCGCGCTACCCGGTCATGGCCTACGAGCTGCTGGTGTCGGGGGGGGATGCGCAGAAGATGCGGGCGGGCCTCATGGTGGCCGCCAAGGAGCACCGGATCGACGTCGCCTTTCAAAAGGAGGGCCTCGGGCGCAGGGCCAAGCGTCTCGTGGTGCTCGACGTCGACTCGACACTCATCCAGGACGAGGCCATCGATCTCCTTGCAGAGGCGGCTGGCAAGCGGAGCAGCATCGCGCAGATGACCGAGGACGCCATGGAGGGGAAGCTCGACTATGAGCAGTCTCTCGAGATGCGGGTGCAGGCTCTGGCGGGGCTGGATGAGGCGAAGGTCATCGAGGCAGCCTCACGCATGCGCCTCACGCCAGGGGCGCGCACGTTCGTGAGAACGCTCAAACGACTGGGGTACGAGCTGGCACTGATCAGCGGCGGCTTCACGTACTTCACCGATCGGCTGGCAGAAGAACTGGGAATCTCGCATTCGCATGCCAACGTGCTCGAGGCTCACGACGGGAAGCTGACTGGAAGACTCGTCGGCCCGATCGTCGATAGAGCCAGGAAGGCGGAGCTCCTCAGGGAGATCGCCATCTCCGCGGGCATTGCCCGCGAGCAGACAGTGGCGATCGGCGATGGTGCCAACGACCTCGACATGCTGGCGCTTGCCGGACTTGGCATCGCGTTCAACGCCCGTGCCCCTGTCGAAGAGGTTGCCGATACGAGGCTCTCCGTGCCGTATCTCGATGCGATTCTGTTTCTCCTGGGTATCACACGAGAGGAGGTCGAGGCTGCCGACGCAGAAGAATGACGGTCGGGGCGGGGCCGGAGGCGTTCTCTCGACAGACCGACTCCTGCTTCGGCCCTGGCGCCCTTCCGACCTCGAGCCGTTCGCCGCCATCAACGCCGACCCGACCGTCATGGAGCACTTCCCAGCGACGCTGACCAGGGAGGAGTCTGACGATCTGGCTCGCAGGATCATGGCGGATCTGGCAGACAACGGATTCGGGCTGTGGGCTGTGGAGGTACGCGACGTCGCGCCGTTCATTGGCTTCGTTGGCCTACGCATCCCCACCTTCGAAGCCCACTTCACACCGGCGGTGGAGGTCGGCTGGCGCCTGGCTGCCGAGAACTGGGGCAAGGGCTATGCCACAGAAGCTGGTCGTACGTCGCTGGCGTTCGGCTTCTCGGTGGGCCTCGACCAAATCGTCTCGTTCACGACGAAGGGGAATGTGAGATCGAGGCGGGTGATGGAGCGCCTGGGCATGACGAGGGATCCCCGAGACGATTTCGACCATCCTCGCCTGGATCCGCACGATCCCAAGACACGCCACGTCCTCTATCGGCTCTCGCGACCTCGATGGATGCGTCTCGCCTCCGGTCTGAGCCCTTCGCTGTAGAGCGTTTCTGAGTTTCGCGTCTTTTGAATTAGCCGCCCTCGTCTCATATAATCTGCGGCTGTGGTTCTCGGAACCATAATCCCCCTTCCTGTGGGCCCTTCGGTGTGACCTGACCGAGGGAGGGAGCCCTCGGGTCGGGTCAACAGAGGTCGGCGTTCTCAGGCCTTGCGGGCCGGGCGCCGATCGTCGCGCAAGAAGGACGACATGCCCACGATTCAGCAGCTCGTCAGGCAGGGGCGTAAGCCCAAGCCGCGGAAGGAGAAGACGCCAGGCCTCGCGGGGGCGCCTCAGCGACGCGGCGTCTGCACGCGCGTCTACACGGTCACGCCCAAGAAGCCCAACTCGGCGCTGCGCAAAGTCGCAAGGGTGAGGTTGACCTCGGGCATCGAGGTGACCGCCTACATCCCAGGTGAGGGACACAACCTGCAGGAGCACTCGATCGTCTTGATCAGGGGCGGGAGGGTGAAGGATCTACCCGGCGTCC
>CAZKJJ010000205.1:0-4660 GCA_964553055.1 uncultured Acidimicrobiia bacterium | reverse complement strand
CTTGCAGGAGAGCCGCGATCAGTTCGAACGTCTCGCAGCCAACGCCGCAGACGCCATAACGAGACTCCGTCTCCATCCAAAGCCTCACTGGGAGTACGTGAGCCCTGCCATCGAGCGGATCATCGGCTACACGCCCAAGGATTTCTACGCGGATGGCTTCATCATGCGGCGCATCACCCATCCGGCAGATCGCCCGAAGCTGGCCGATTTCCTCGAGCATCCCGAGCGTTGGGACGAAGCGCTCACCGTACGGACGGTGCATCGGTCTGGCAAGGAGGTGTGGGCCGAGATGCGGCTCACACCCATCTACGACGATTCGGGAAGCCTCACCCACATCGAGACGGTGAGCCGTGACATCACCGAGCGCAAGGAGTATCAGACGCGACTCGAGGAGCTGATCCGTTCCAAGGACGAGTTCGTCGCGAGCGTCAGCCATGAGCTCCGCACGCCTCTGACCGCCGTCGTGGGACTGGCCCAGGAGCTCAGGGACAACAAAGGGGGCTTCGGGGACGAGGAGACAGCAGAGCTGATCGACATGATCGCAGGACAGGCGACCGAGGTAGCGGACATCGTCAACGATCTCCTCGTGGCTGCCAGGGCCGACATGGGACTCGTGTCGATCCGCCCGCAGACCGTCGACCTCGCAGAGGAGGTGTGCTCTGTGTTCGCAGCGCTTCCTGAGCGCGACCAGCGGAGGGTCGAGGCAACGTGCAGCCCGACCACATGCGTCGCAGACGCAACGAGGGTGCGCCAGATCATCCGCAACCTGCTCACGAACGCCTTCCGGTACGGCGGAGACCACATTCAGCTCGTGACGGCCGCAGAAGGGGCCATGGCCACGCTCGAGGTGCGAGACGACGGTCTCGGTATCCCCGACGACGATGCCGACCGTATCTTCGATGCCTATCAGCGAGCCCATCCGAACACCGGCCAGCCGGCGTCCGTGGGCCTCGGTCTGACGGTGTCCCGAAGGCTCGCCCAGCTGATGGGCGGAGACGTGACGTACGAGAAGCGGGAAGGGCTGAGTGTGTTTCGACTGGTCTTGCCCTCAGCGAAAGCAGTCGACGGCGAGCCCATGGCTCGAGCTCAGCTGAGCCCCACGATCTGACCTTCCTCGTCGAGGTCCATCCCCTCGAGAGCAGGGGCCGAGCCAAGTCCTGGCATCAGCCGTATGTCCCCACAGATCGGCACGACGAACTCGGCGCCCACGGCAGCTCGCACCTCGCGAACAGGAAGCATCCAGTCGGTGGGGGCCCCAACGAGCATGGGATCCGCCGAGAGCGAGAGGTTGGTCTTGGCGACGCAGATCGGAAAGCTCCCGTATCCCTGCTGTTCCATGTCCGCGAGCTGTCTGGATGCGGTCACCGAGTACGCCACACCCCCGTCTGCGCCGTACACGCGCTCGGCGATCATCTCGATCTTGGATCGGAGTGACATCTCTGCCGGATAGAGAAGCTCAAAGGACGACGGCTCTTCCGCTGCCTCGGCCAGCGCCTCTGCCAGCTCGACCGTACCCTTGCCGCCCCCGGTGAACGGATGGGCGATCGCGGCACGCACCCCCGCCTCCTCGGCGACCGCCTTGATGGTCTCGAGTTCCGCCTGATGGTCCGTCGGAAAGGCGTTGACGGCGACAACTGGTGTGACGCCGTGCATCCGGACGATGTCGATGTGCCTTCTCAGATTCCCGGCACCCGCGTGAACGTCGTCGGGGTTCTCGGCCAGGAGCGCAGGCGGGAGCGGTCTGCCTGCCACGACCCTGTGCCTCCCCGAGTGCGCCTTCAGCGCGCGGACCGTGGCCACCACGACAGCTGCATCAGGCATCAGGCCCGAGACCCTGCACTTCAGATTGAAGAAGCGCTCTGCGCCCATGTCCGACCCGAAGCCCGCCTCTGTGATGAGGTAATCCCCGCCCCGTATGCCTATGAGGTCGGCCAACACGGAGGAGTTCCCGTGGGCGATGTTGGCGAAGGGTCCGGTGTGCACGAGGACGGGCGTTCCTTCGAGCGTCTGCAGGAGGTTCGGCTTGACGGCATCCTTCAGGATCACCGTCATCGCCCCTGCCGCTTTGAGGTGCTCCGCTGTGACGGGGACGCCTTCGTAGTTCGGACCGACCACGATGTTGCCAAGGCGTCTGCGGAGATCCTCGAGCGAAGACGCGAGGGCCAGGACTGCCATGACCTCAGAAGCGGGAGTGATGTCGAAACCCGCCTGACGCGGGATTCCGTCCACTCTGCCACCCAAGCCGACCACGATGTTGCGCAGGGCACGGTCGTTGACGTCGATCACCCTGCGCCACGACACCGAGTTCCGTCTGACGGAACAGATGGTTGTCCAGCACCGCGGCGAGGAGGTTGTGTGCGGCTGTGACGGCATGCATGTCCCCCGTGAGGTGCAGGTTGAGGCTCTCCATCGGCACGACCTGCGAGTAGCCACCCCCCGCAGCTCCTCCCTTGATCCAGAACGTCGGTCCCATCGAAGGCTGTCTGATGGCGATGACGGCCCGCTTGGACAGGTACCGGAAGGCCTGGCCCAGTCCCACGGTGATCGTGGTCTTGCCCTCGCCGAGGGGCGTCGGCGTCATCGCGGTCACGACCACGTACTTCCCGGGAGGGCGACGGGACATCTCCTCCAGCACCCCGAGTCCGACCTTGGCCACATGCCTGCCGTACTGCTCGATGAAGCGTGGCTCTATGCCCATGTCTGCTGCTACCAACTCGATCGGGCCGAGCCTGGCGGCTCGGGCGATCTCCAGGTCGGTCGGCATCCCGTCTGTCATGCAGGCCGATTCTGCACGTGTTCCCAGCCGAACCTGCCCTTTATGCAGAGATGACCGCTCGTCACCTCGTGGTCGAGAGGCGACGTGACCTTGACGATGCGATTGTCCTGGACGTGGAGGTCGAGGTTGCAGCCAACGCCGCAGAACGGACAGATCGTCCTGGTGATGGTATGGCGCTGCTCGTCCCAGGCTCCTTCCGCACGGAGGTCGTACTCGGTCTTGGCCATCAGCGCACCCGTGGGGCAGACCGCCACGCAGTTTCCGCAGTACACGCAGGCCGAGTCCGGGAGCGGCACGTCGTACTCGGTGGCGATGGTTGCGTGAAACCCTCTCCCTGCCACCGTAATGGCGAAGGTGTTCTGCGCCTGGACCCCGCATGCCTCGACGCACCGATAGCAGAGGATGCAGCGGCCGTAGTCGCGAACGTACAGGTCGTTGTCCAGCTTCGGTGGCTGCGCGACAGTCTCGATGAGTGATCCCGACGTTTGCTGCTCCTGCCCTGTCCCTGAGCTGCGGTCTGAGCCTGCCTGCGGAGCCGGTTCGAATCGGCCGGCCAGGGCGCCGTACTCGCTGAGCCAACCCTGCACCTCCTCAGAGGCCAGGCTGAGGTCGACTGACGAAGCCAGGAGCTCGAGAACGAGTCTTCTGCTGCGCCGCACACGGTCGGTGTCCGTCCTGATCACCATGCCCTCGGTCACGGCCCGTGAGCACGCTGGGACGAGCGCCCTGGATCCCTCGACCTCGACCACGCACGCGCGGCAGGCGTTGATGGGACTCAGCGTTGACAGGTAGCAGAGTGTTGGCACGTCCACACCCTGCGACGCAGCGGCCTCCAAGATCGTGCTGCCCTCGGGCACGCTGACCTCTTGGCCGTCCAATCGGACGCTCAGCCGTCTCCTGTGGGCACCGTCGGCAACCGCACTCACCCGGAGCCTCCGATGAGATTCAGACGGAGAGCAGACTGGACGGCGAGGGCGGCCGTCTGCCCGAGACCACAGATCGACGCATCGGTCATGACGGCAGCGACGTCGGCCAGCAGCTCGCGCTCTCGGGCTTCCGATCCTCCTGCCTTCAGACGGGCCAGTGACTCCTCCTGCCGCACGGTTCCGACCCGACATGGCACACACTGTCCGCATGACTCGTCCCTGAAGAACACGGCGATCCTTCGGACGATGGCCTCGATGTCGACGGTGTCGTCGTAGACGATCACAGCCCCCGAGCCAAGGCTGAGGCCGGCTGCTCGGGTGTCCTCGAAGGTGAGGGGCATGCTGAGAGCTTCGGCCCCCACGAACGACCCGGCAGCACCTCCGAGAAGGACCGTCCTCAGGGCCCTGCCTTCCGGTAAGCCTCCCGCCAGTTCAACCAGCTCTCCGAGTGTGGTCCCGAAAGGGACCTCGAACACACCGGGATCACTGACCGATCCTGACACGCAGAACAACTTGGGCCCCGTCGAGCCTTCCGTGCCTGTCGCCGCGAAGGCTTCCCCACCCTCCGAGACGATGTGGTTCACGCAGGCGAGGGTCTCCACGTTGTTGACCAGCGTCGGCATGCCGAACAGTCCGACCTCCGTCGGGAACGGCGGCTTGTTGCGGGGCTCACCCCGATAGCCCTCGATGGAGTTCATCAGGGCCGTCTCCTCCCCACAGATGTAGGCGCCCGCCCCGCGCCTCAGCTCGATGTCGAACGAGAAGCCGGCCCCCATGACGTCCGACCCCAGCAGGCCCCCGTCGCGTGCCTGACTGATCGCATCGAGCATGCGGGCCGCGGCCACCGGGTACTCTCCTCGCACGTAGAGGTACCCGGCTGCGGCGCCGACCGCGAAGCCCGCGATGGTCATCGCTTCGACGACGGCAAACGGGTCGCCTTCCAGCAGGATCCGGTCCT
>CAZKJJ010000204.1:0-4662 GCA_964553055.1 uncultured Acidimicrobiia bacterium | reverse complement strand
GTACTCGTAGATGAAGCGATCTTCGACCGCGCCCTGTCCCGTGCCAAGCCGCTGCAACAGCGGGATCGGATAGCGCAAGACCGTCCCCACGAGCTCACGTTCCACGTCGGCCACGAGCTCGGGCCGTCGTACGCGGGCGAAGTGCAGCGGGCCGTAGCCGTCGCGCCCGAGGCGGTCCCGCAGCTGAGCCACTTTCATGACGAGGTCGCGTTGGCGGGATTGGCGCAGAGGCTGGCCGGAGGCGTAGGGGCGAGCCTGGTCCCAGTAGAGGGAGAAGATGCGCCGAGCGACGTCGGTTCCGTGGACGGCGCGAGGCGGATGCCCGTCGGCGCCAACCTGTTCGAGCACCTCGTCGAGCAGCGCCAGAAGCGTCGCGTACTTGTAGGAGGTGGTGAAGCGGCCAGTGTCGAGAAGCGCTACCAGCTTCTCCCCAAACGCAATCGCCCCCGCGTGTGCAGGGACATCGGGCACTCGGTCGGATTCCATCTCCGCGAGTCTGCCAGCTCAACCCGACAGGTCAGGGAAGCCGGCGAAAACCCTTGCTGCCAACAGCATGTCCGGCCTAGCGTCCAAACGCCGGCGATGGGGACTTCGTGATACCGGACGTCGACCGCGAGCAACTGCTCGAGGCTCTCAGGCGCTATGACGAGACGGAGCGAAGTGGCGACCAGTGGTTGCAGAGCGAGGCGCATCGCTACGCAATCCGTCACGAGGGACGTCTCTACCCGGTGAAGCGCATCGTGTCGCTGGCGACAGGTGCGCCGGTCAGCACCTTCAATGGTGGCCGAGAAGCGAATACCTACGTCGAGCGGCGCGGCCTTCAGGTCGAAAGCCTACGCACTGGGGGCACCATGCTGCGCGATCAGCTTGCCGATGCGATGGAGTCCTATTCCTCTCCGGATCGGGGAGCATTCGGGAAGGACGACCCGGTCTACCAGGCGTTCATGAGCATTGGGGATAGTCTGTCATCGCTCACGCCCGTTGAGTCACGCGACACCGTCCGCGTGAAGGCCTCGGTCGGCCAGGGCAACTGGGCGAGCGTCCCGTGGATAGCGCTCATGGATCAGCGCGAGACAACGACCACACAGCACTGGATCTACGTCGTCTACCTCTTTCGCGAGGACATGTCGGGGGTCTACCTCACCTTCAACCAGGGGGTCACGCAGCTCTTCACAGACCATGGAGCGGCCAAGGCCCGTCGGGTGCTCGCCGAGAGAGCAGATGCGGCGAGAGGCCATGCAGAACTCCTCCCAAACCGCGGCTTTGCGATGGACAACACAGAGATCGACCTTCGCTCGACCTCGAGTCTCGGCCGCCGATACGAAGAGTCGACGATCGCGCACAAGTTCTACGACCTGGATGCCCTCCCGAGCGATGAGGTACTTGAGGCAGACCTCGATGCCATCCTTCACGCTTATGACAGCTACTTGGAAGCTGCAGGAGACCGCGGGCCATCGGCGCACCCACCTACGGGATCTGCGACCACAGGAGAGGCTCGTCGAGTCGAGCAAGTCCTTGACTGGGTTCGCGGACAGGGCTTCGTCTATGAGCCATGGCAGCTCGCCACCTTCGTAGCTGCCGCCCGGACGAAGCCCTTTGTGATCCTCGCGGGCGTCAGCGGGACTGGGAAGAGCAAGCTGCCTCAGCTCGTAGCGCATGCGACGTCATCGATGTCGACGACGATCCCCGTGCGACCCGATTGGACCGACAGCACGGACTTGATCGGCTACCGCGACCTACAGGGAACCTTCCGACCGGGACAGCTCCTGAGGTTCTGCCGCGATCTCGAGTCCTCGCCGGACGAGTTCGGCCTCTGCGTCATTGACGAGATGAACCTCGCCCGTGTCGAGTACTACTTCGCGGAGGTTCTAAGCCGAATCGAGGATGACCCACGCCTCGGCCCGAGTGCTCCCCTCGTCTCCGAGCGACTGGATGACGCTGATCAGGCATGGCACGACGTGTCGCTTCCCTCCAACCTGCTGATCGTCGGCACGGTCAACATGGATGAGAGCACGCATGGCTTCAGCAAGAAGGTGCTGGATCGCGCATTCACGATGGAGCTCTCCCGAGTCGCGCTATCCGACTGGGAGCCAGCCGAGATTGGAACCGCGGAACCAAGTCGCTGGTCACCCGAACTCTGGTCGCCCCGTGCTCGGCGTCTTAGCGAGCTGAAGGATCCGTCGCAGCACGAGCGAACGCTCGTCAGCAGTTCAATCGAGGCGCTCGAGGAGGCGAATGCACTCCTCCAGCAGGCGCAGCTCCAGGTCGGATACCGAGTGCGGGACGAGCTGGCCCTGTTCAGACTCCACGCGGACCCGCTGCGCGAGCTGATGGTGGACGCCGAAGGCGACGACGTGGACCCTCTCGACGTTGCCCTCACGATGAAGTTGCTACCGCGGATCAGCGGCGGGAGCAACCTGCTGCGTCAGCTCCTGGTTCAGTTGCTCGGTTGGGCATGGCATGGAGATCCGGGCATTGACGAAGCCAAGGTCGACCAGGCCGTCAGTGACTGGCAGTCCGCTGGGGCGGGCGACGTCTTGCCCGGCGCGCGCTATCCACGGACCGCCGGACGCCTGTGCCTGATGTGGGAGCGACTGCAAAGCGAGGGCTTCACCTCGTACTGGCTATGAGCACCGAACTCTTCCAGGTGGAAACAAGCCAGTTCACGCTGACCTGGTCGTCCAAGCGTGACATCAGTCGGACCGGACTAGAGGCGTTGTGGTCGTCACCGGCTGGACATCTCGCTATCCGGCCGCTCCGCGCCGGCGCCGAGGTCCCGGCCGTTACGCGACACGTGCCCGCATCGTCCCCCCTTGACGAGGACGCCGCCGCCCTCGCCTCGACCGGTCCCAGGCTCGAGGAGGAAACAGAGTACCTCGTCTACGCAAGCGCTCGCGGGGTCGCCCTCGAAGTGCGACACGCCGACCCAGCGATCTTGAGCCAGTTCCGCCACGAGCGTGACGGGGCAGTACACGGGGCCGTCAACTTTCGATCCAACGTGGGGCTGAGCGAATTCCAGGTTCTCATCGATGGCCGGCCCCTGTACGCGTTCACTGTCGAGGTGTTTCCGACGAAGCTCGACTACCGCTCCGACTACGAGTCGCTGCTCGCGGAAGTCCAGGGCATCTCCACGTCTCTCGCCTTGGAGTACTTGCGTTCCACCTACCGGATGGGGCGCGCAGCAGGATCGAAGCCAACCGACGATCTGCAGTGGGTCTTGCTTCTCCAAGACCTCTTCGACGACCTCGAGAACGCGGTGAGGCGCATCGCCTCCCGTCCTCGACGCGCAGTCGTACGAAGGGAAGCCCTACACCCAGTCCACCGCGTCCGGCGGGCCGACGCCCGCGCTCGACGTTCCATTCGCCAGCGACAAGGGTCCGGCCACATTGTGGATATCGGCAATGGAGTCCAGGCGCGTGCGCGTATCTGGACACGACCCGCAGAGGCGACGCTGGACACGCCGGAGCATCGCTGGCTCGCGCACCAGCTTGGCCTAATCCAACGGCGACTCGCCGCCATCGCGGGAGCCCTCGCCCCGGCGGACAAGGAGCTACCAGATCGACGTGCGACCTTGGTTGGGAAGCTCCGCCATCTCGAGGCGGCTGCGGCACGGCTGCGTCGGCTCGAACCGTTCGCTGCGGCAGAAGGCCCGCCGCCCCCAGGCTTCACCTCGCAACAGTTGATGGCAGCGCCCGGATATCGCGACGCGTACCAGGCGTGCCTGATCCTTCGGTCCGGCCTCAATCTTCAAGGCGATGCCTTGCGCCTCTCGACCAAGGAGGTACATCAGCTGTACGAGTACTGGTGCTACTTGGTGCTGGTCAGGATGATCGGACGTCTGCTTGATAGGCCGATGGAACCGGCGCAATTCTTCAGAGTGCAGAGCAGCGGGCTCCGTATGGATCTTGCCCGCGGTAAGCACTCCGAGGTGACATTCGACGCCGGAACCCACCGTGTCCGTGTCCGCTTCAACCCGTCCTTCCCGTCAGGCGAGTTCGTCCTCGTTCCCCAACGGCCGGACGTGCTCATCACCTTGGAGCGTGAGGGATGGCCGGCCATGCACCTCGTCGTCGACGCCAAGTACCGCGTCGACTCGGGAGAGGACTACGTCAGGCGATATGGGGCACCGGGCCCTCCTGACGATGCCTTGAACGTGCTGTACCGATACCGCGACGCGATCCTGGAGCGCTACGAGGGGGGCGCTGCCCGACACACAGTTCAGGCCGCCGCCATGTTCCCCGCCCGCGACACCGCGTCGACCAACCACGCGGAAGCGCGCTACTGGTCCTCGCTCGGGCGGATCGGGGTTGGAGCCATCCCTGCGCTGCCGGGGCAACTGGAGTACGTCGAGCGATGGGTCCGCTCGTCGCTCGAACGGGGCGGATGGACGTTGTCGACGTCCGCTATCCCCCACGCGGCAATCACGGCCCTCAACGAGTACCGCGAGCTGGAGCAGAAGCGGGTCCTGGTCGAGTTCGCCGACGAGCTGGCGGCCAGCCGGATCGCAGCGACCGGCAGGCATGCTGTGGCGGCGTCTCCCGAAGCGGCACGCGCAGACCACCTACTGCTCGTAGTCCCCCACGGCGATGTCGCCCAGATCCGTCAACACCCCATCGAGCAGCAGCGACTCCGACAAGCCGAAAGCGACTCGCAGCCCATCCT
>CAZKJJ010000203.1:0-4667 GCA_964553055.1 uncultured Acidimicrobiia bacterium | reverse complement strand
GCCGTTCGGCAGAGACCTGGAATCCGCACTCGAGCTCAACGCGCTCGTCCATCGCTACTTCGACGAGTCGCAGATCTACAGAATCGATCACTACCTCGGCAAGGAGACCGTGCAGAACCTGCTCGTGTTCCGGTTCGCCAACTCCCTGTTCGAGTCGTCCTGGAACAGGGACAGGGTCGATCACGTGGATATCACGGTGGCTGAGACCATCGGCATCGGTGCCCGTTCTGCCTACTACGACGGCGTGGGTGCCCTGCGGGACATGATCCAGAACCACCTCACCCAGATCATGACGCTGGTCGCCATGGAGCCGCCCGCAATGTGGCACCCGAATGCGATCCGCAACGAGAAGGTGAAAGTGCTTCGGTCGATCGAGAGCATTCGGTCAGAAGAGGTCGCCTTCGGCCAATACGAGGCAGGCATGATCGACGGCACCGCGGTTCCCGCCTATCGAGACGAGCCCGGCGTTGCTCCCGACTCGAAGACGGAAACGGCAGTCGTCGCCAGGGTGAACATCGACAACTGGCGCTGGCAGGGCGTTCCGTTCTACCTGCGGGCAGGGAAGCGCTTCCCAAAACGCCTGACCCGCATCGTCGTCACATTCCGTCAACCGCCCGTCTTCCTGTTCGAGCGCCTCACGGGAATGAAGAAGATGCACTCCAACCGACTGGTGATCACCCTTCAGCCCAACGAGGGCTTCGACCTGCTGTTCGACGTCAAGTCCCCTGACGAGGACCTGCGGCTGGCAACCCTCCCGCTCTCGTTCTCGTACGCCAACGCCTTCGGCTCCTTTCCCGACGCCTACGAGACCCTGCTGATGGACGTGCTGTCAGGCGACCAGACTCTCTTCGTGCGGTCAGACGAGGTCGAGGAGGCGTGGCGGCTCTATGACCCGCTCCTCACGGGCACGGCAGAGCCCTTTTCGTACCGTGCTGGCACCTGGGGGCCGGCCGAGGCCTACCAGCAGGTCGGCAAGCCGCAGGAGACCTGGCTGGTCGACTAGGCAGCGCATTAATCCCGTGACGCTGCGCTCGGAGACCCACTACGGTGGCGGCCTGTTCATGCAGAAGGACCGTGCGATGCGGATGTGCACGAAGATCACGGCCGTGATGCCGGCACTGTTTCCGGCTGACAGCGGCGTGCCCGCGCGGTTCCTCTCTGGCTGACTTCTCACCAATCCACGTTCGACGAGAGGGCCGCCGGCACACCCGGCGGCCTCTTGATACCCCACTGGATTGGAACTGGAAGCGACATGAACAACATCTACGAACAAGGAAGCTGCGTCGGCTCAGGCCAGCACGATCTGTTCTTCTCGGAACAGCCCGACGAGTTGGCTGCTGCGCAGAGCATCTGTCAGGACTGTCCTGTCAGGCTGCCCTGTCTCGAGCAGGCCCTTCGCAACGAGGAAGCCTGGGGCGTCTGGGGCGGCGTCATCTTCTGGGAAGGTCAGCCCTACTACCGCAGGCGTGGTCGAGGAAGGCCTCGCGCCTCTGAGCGCGCGCTCCCGCTCGAAGCCAGCCCGGATGATCTCTGGCAGCTGGTTCGGTCTGCCTGACGTTGAGCCGATGCTCGGCTCGCTCAGCCAACCACCATCTTCCGGATGGATCCTGGGCTGGAGGGGTGGCGCAGCTTGGCGAGCGCCTTGGCTTCGATCTGGCGGATCCGCTCCCTCGTCAGGTTGAAGTGCCTGCCCACTTCGTCGAGTGTCCTGGGGATACCCGTGTCCAGCCCATACCGCATCACGATCACGGTCCTCTCCCGGGGTTTGAGCTTGGCGAGCACCCGCTCGAGGTCCTCCCGTCTCATGCCCATGGCGACGGCCTCGAAGGGAGCCCGTGCATCCGCATCCTCGATGAAGTCGCCCAGGACCGCATCGTCGTCGCCGATCGGCTCGTAGATCGAGACAGGGTCGGGCGCCACCTTCTGGGCATCCTGGACCTTCTGGACGGTGAGCCCCGCCTCCTCGGCGATCTCCTCGGACGTGGGGGCTCGGTTGAGCTTCTTGAACAGGTCATTCTCTGCCTGCCGCACCTGGGTGATCGTATCCATCATGTGGACGGGGACACGGATCGTTCGGCTCTTGTCGGCAATGGCTCGCGTGATGGCCTGCCTGATCCACCACGTTGCATACGTGGAGAACTTGAATCCTTTGCGGTACTCGAACTTCTCCACCGCCCTGATGAGCCCCAGGTTGCCTTCCTGGATCAGGTCGAGCAGGGGAAGACCCGAGCTCTGATACCGCTTGGCGATCGACACGACGAGCCGAAGGTTGGTCTGGATGAACCGGTGGCGGGCCTCTGAGCCCTCCTCAGCGAGAGCTTCGAGCTTGCGGCGGTCGGCGGTCTTGAGGTCCTCCCGGGTAGCGAGCGTGGCTTCTGCCTTGCGGCCCTGCTCGATCCGTTTGGCCAACTCGACTTCCTCGTCGGCGTTGAGGAGTGGGTAAGCGCCGATCTCGTCGAGGTAGCGCCGGATCGTGTCTTCCCGTGTCTCTGTCTCTGGAACCTTGCGTCGCGTGACCATGTTGTTCGGGGAATTGGGCGGGCGAAGCGATCGTAGTTCACGCTCCGCGCGATCTTGGGTATTACTGCTGTCAAAACTTCGACAATCCGCGCGAGGTTCTTGAGCAGGGGGCGCTGGTAGCGTGATCGTTTCGGGCGCTTAGCTCAGCCTGGGAGAGCGCTTCCCTTACAAGGAAGAGGTCGGCGGTTCGAACCCGTCAGCGCCCACGAGCGACCCTAGGTAGCTCGCCTTCTCGGATCGGGCTTCCTGTCCCCGACGCCATCGGCATCCTTCGGGGACGTTGCCGAGTGACCGGCGAGTTCACGACGACGTAGAGTCTCCCCGTGACGACCTGCGCGTCGTGTAACAAGGAGAATGTCGAAGGGGCAGCGTTCTGCGCCTTCTGCGGCACGCCTCTCAGAGCATCGGCGCGCACCGAGGAACGCCGGTTTCTGACGGTGATGTTCGCCGACCTCGTCGGCTTCACCGCAGAGTCGGACGAAGCAGACCCGGAAGACGTTCGCGCCCGACTGATCCCCTACCACCGCCGGGTGCGTCAGGAAATCGAGCGCTACGACGGCACAGTCGAGAAGCTGATCGGCGACGGCGTCATGGCTGTCTTCGGCGTGCCGACAGCGCACGAGGACGATTCGGAACGGGCGGTCAGAGTGGCGCTGCGCATCCAGCAGGCAGTGGACGAGCTGAACGAGGTGCACGAAGGACTCGACCTCGCGGTACGAATCGGTATCAACACCGGCGAGGCTGTCGTCACCCACGGTGGGGACGGAGAGCGAATCGTCGGTGACGTCGTCAACACGGCTTCCCGTCTCGAGTCGATCGCGCCGCCGGGCGGCGTCGTCGTCGGCGAGCCCACGTTTCGAGCCACCGAGCTGATGATCGAGTATGAAGCGCTCGAGCCTGTCGAGGTCAAGGGCAAGTCAAAGCCGCTGAAGGTGTGGCGGGCTATCGAACCCCGCGGCCGGTACGGGATCGACGCTGCAGTACGAGCGCCGACGCCGTTCCTCGGCCGCGAGTCGGAGATGAGTCTCCTCACCGAGACCTTCCGCCGTGTTCTGGACGACGGGTCGCTCCAGATCGTGACGATCGCCGCTGCACCCGGAGTCGGGAAGTCCCGCCTCGTCAACGAGTTCTTTGGGTGGGTCGACGACCAGCCCCAGATCGTATGGTGGCGGCAGGGTCGGTGTCTTCCCTACGGGGAGGGCATCACGTTCTGGGCGCTTGGTGAGATCGTCAAGGGCCAGGCCGGAATCCGGGAGTCCGATGCACCCGAAGTCGCCACCCAGAAGCTCGAGACTGCCCTCAAGGCTCTCACGGAAGACGAATCGGACCGCGAGTGGCTGCTCAATCAGCTCGGCCCGCTCGTCGGTATCGAAGGAGAAGGCGGCGAGCGGTCTGAGGCGTTCACGGCGTGGCGCCGTTTCCTCGAGGATCTGGCCGCCGCGCTGCCGCTTGTGGTGATCATCGAGGACCTGCACTGGGCAGACGGAGCGCTGATCGAGTTCCTCGAGGATCTGCTGGTGTGGTCGGTCGACTCGCGGATCATGGTGATCTGCACTGCTCGTCCCGAGCTCTACGAAGGGCATCCTGGTTGGGGCGGTGGACAGCGCAACTCGGCAACGATCTCGCTTTCGCCGCTGAGCGACGAGCACATCGCCAGACTCCTCGCCGCGCTGCTCGAGCGGACTGTGCTGCCCGCCGAGACCCAGCAGGCACTTCTCGAACGGGCCGGTGGCAACCCGCTATACGCAGAGGAGTTCGTCAGGATGCTCAACGATCGAGGCATGCTGCGCGGCCACGGCGAGCTCGACGAATCGGAGACAGCCATCCCGCTGCCGGAAACGGTGCAAGCGTTGATCGGGTCACGCCTCGACGTGCTTTCAGACGACGAGAGCAGAGCCATCGAGGACGCCTCGGTGGTGGGGAAGGTGTTCTGGGAGGGCGCAGTCGCAGCCCTCGGAAGCAGCGGAAACGTCAGGGGCGCCCTGCGTCAGCTCGTAGCTCGCGAGTGGATTCGACCGGTGCGCCATTCGGCCATGGAAGGCGAACAGGAGTACGCGTTCTGGCACGCCCTGACCCGCGATGTCGCCTACGGGCGAATTCCGCGCGCGGCCCGCGCCCAGAAACATCGCATCATGGCCGAGTGGATC
>CAZKJJ010000202.1:3692-4684 GCA_964553055.1 uncultured Acidimicrobiia bacterium | reverse complement strand
ATGGCGTCGAGGACGCGGTGCTGCTTCTCGGCAGGCATGCCCTCCGGGGGGTGCTCGCGGAGCAGCGCCGCGGCGTCGCGCATGGGCTTGGGCACCGAGCGAGCCAGCGCACGGGGGTCGGCCTCGTCGAGCCACCTGTCGAGGATGTGCCGCCGTGCGGCCTCCCACGCGTCGTAGGCGAGCTCACGCCATTCTGCGGGCATCACTCTCGGGGTGGTCGGGCCACATGAGGCACGAGCCAGTGCTGTGAGGGTGTCGTCGCTCATGTTCTCGAGATCGAGTGCACCGCCGCCGTCCAGCGGAACATGGCGGTAGACGGGGCGGTTGTGGTCGCCGACGCGGGCACAGAACACGAAGCCTCCGGGGCCGCCGGCGGCGTGTCCCGAGCCCGCTACCCACGGGAGTCCGGTGACCTTGTCACGCCAGCCGCTGTCGGCTATGCGGTCGGCGAGCTCACGGCGGAACTCCTCCCCCGACAGTGCACCGGCCTCTTCGGCGTTCTCGAACAGGGTCGGGTCCTCGGCCTTGAGCGCGTCGATCTGAGTCTTGGTGTGGTGATAGACGATCTCACCCCGCCGGGAGCCGGGAATGATCTCGTCCTCCACGCCCACCGACGCGGCCGCCTGAGCGATCTTGCGCTGCAGGAGGGACTCGAGGCCAAGGAGCTCATCGAGCAGGGCAGCGGGGAAGAAGCAGCGCAGGTGGACGCGGTCGTGTGGTGATCCGATGCGGTCGATGCGCCCATGGCGTTGGACCAGCCGCATGGGATTCCAGGGCAGGTCGTAGTTGATGATGTGGCGCGCCTGCTGAAGGTTCACACCCTCGGCCAACACGTCGGTTGCGACCAGGCAGTCGTAGGCGTCTCGGGTGCCCTCGGGCGCATCGGCGGAACGAGGAGCGAAGCCCCACATCGCGTCCTCCTTGTCGCCGCCCGAGCCGGTCACGAAGGTGATGCGGTTGAGATAGTCGACGACACGTTGGTCGTCGCGTGT
>CAZKJJ010000202.1:0-3682 GCA_964553055.1 uncultured Acidimicrobiia bacterium | reverse complement strand
CGCCGTCTCGAGGCGCTGCACGATCCAGTCGACGGTGTCCTCGTAGTACGAGAAGACGAGGACCTTGCGCCTGTCACGAGTGTCGTCCTCGCCGATGCCTTCCGCGGTCGCCTCGGCGGTGATGGTGGCGAGCTGTTCGACCAGTCGGTCTAGCTTGGGATCGTCGGCGTTGTCGATGGTCTCGGCGCGTTCGGCGAACTCGATGAGCAGGTCGCGGTCTGCCTCGACGGCCGCGTGGAGGTCGCCCTGCTCGTACCGGTTCGCAGGCTCACGGGTGCCGCCGGTGTCCGCAGCGATCGCCTCAGGGTCGAACTCGTCGGAGTCGGTGCGTTCCCAAGCGGCGAGCGAGTCACCGGTCAGCACCCACCCGTCGTCAAGGGCGGCGAGGAAGCTGTCGTGGGAAGAGGCCATCTTTCGGCAGGTGTTGGCGAAGGCGTGGGCGGATGACTCAAACCGCTTGAGCAGGCCGGATCGCAGGAGTCCGGCAGCCTGGAGCTCGTACGCCTCGGGGTCGTCATCGACGAGAAAGGTCGAGGGGGCGTAGCGAGCGAGGGTGAGCTGTTCGCCGTAGACGAACTCGGCGGGGTTCTCGGGGATCGGGGTGGTCGGGTCGGCTGGGTCCATCCCGAGCGCATGGGCGAACTGCGCGAAGAACCCGGGCAGGGTCTGTTCGAGGTCGTAGTCGACCCGATGCACCACCGGCTGGGGGAACGCGATCGGGATCTCCTCGCCGTCACGACGCAGCGTCTCGTGCGGATAGAACTTCTTGACGAAGCGGCGGGTCCGGCGCACCGCGACAGCGTCGAGAACGTCGAACAACTTGTCAGGCGTGAGGTCCTCCGGGTCCTCGGCGGAGGCCTCGGCGAAGTGGTTGCGGAGCGACGCAATCCCGGCGTCGAGGAACTTCGCGTCGTTCCGGACGAAGTAGGCCAGCAGGTTGTAGAGGTCCCACAGCGAGTTGTTCACGGGCGTGGCGGTGAGCAGCACGAGGTCCTTCTGGGGTGAGCCCTTGAGGAGTTGACGCAACGTTGCGGAACGGTTGGTGTCGGTGTTGCGGTAGGCGTGGGCTTCGTCGATGACGACCATCGCGTAGTCGTCGGGGTCATGCCACAGCACCGGCTTCGGGCTCTCTCCGCCCAGTCGGGGGTCGGAGGCGAGCTGCTCATAGGAGACGGACTGCACGTTCTTGAGGTCGTGATGCCGCAGGAAGTGCTCCCAGGGACCATCACGCAACGACGCCGGGGCGACCAGAAGCACCCGCTGGCGCCGGTCCTCGACAGCCTGACGGATGAGTTCGCCGGCCAGATACGTCTTTCCCAGTCCGACGCCGTCTGCGATCAGCACGCCGTTGTGGCGACGGAGGAAGTCGATCGCCCGGTGCAGCCCATCACGTTGGAAGGCTGTCAGGTCGAGGCCGGGCGGCTTCGGGTCCTCGTGCAGTTCGTCGCGGTAGCGCTCCCACAGCATCCGCAGGAACACCGTGTAGGGATCCCACTCCGCGAAGCGCTGCTCGTAGAGGTCGGCCAGGTCGTACGCGACGGCCTCGTCCCACAACTCGTCGTACCAGGCCATGACCTCGCTGACGACATGAGGCTGGTACTGGCCGAGGTTGAGCTCGACGTTGGTCCGCAGTCCGGCGTAGGTGAGGTTCGAGGAACCGGCCAGGACACCGTCATGATGGGATTCGACGACGAACGCCTTGCCGTGAAGGAACCGGTCCTCGAGCCGCCGCACCTCGACGTTCCCAGAGCGCAGCCAGTCCAGCATCCGCTTGATGCGGGCATCGTTGTCACGGTCGAAGTGCACGAGGTTGCGATCGGTGGCCATGTCGGCAGCATGCGATCGGAGCGCTTCGCGGATGCGCCTGCGCCTGTCCTGGCTCGGCAGCGTGTCATTACGCAGCTGCCGGAGGCGCCGCATGTCCGCCGCAACATCGGGTTCCGCGCCGAGAAGCAACCGCACGCTGCTCGCGCGTTCGAGCTGGTCCGCCAGCAGTCCAAACCCGCCCGGGTTGAAGTAGGCGGTGGCCAGGGCAAGAGCTGGCGGTTGCTTGTTGGCGTCCACCAGGTGCTGCCAGTAGGTGCTGAGCGCAGTCGCAACGTCCGTTCCCGCGCGATTCGTCGCGACTTCGGGCCGGGGAGAAGTCAATTCGACGCTCCACTACTCCGGAAGGACGAAGCATTCGCCCTTCAGTTCTTCCGGCGTGCTTGGAATGCGGCACTTCCCACACTCGTCCCGCGACCTCCAGCTTGCGCGCAACCAGTTTGGAGCATGATCTACTGTCGACGATCGGATGACGCGGCCATGAAACTTGCCGGCGTCATCACGTATCAAGACGATGGCGTCGAGCGGAGTCTTCGTACCTCGGAGATCGCGAACGGTTGCGGCCCAGAGTGGATACGCGCTAGGGGTCCCCCCGTACTGCATCGGCATGGCGCACTCACCTTCACGAACGACTTGCGTATACCGAACCAAGCGAATGTCGAAGGCGCCAAGACCGGCCGCGGGATACGGTTCGAGCCTCAGTGCCCAACTGTTGTCGGGATCGGCATAAGTGCCGGTGAACTTCCGGATCTCCTCTTCTACGCCGCAAAAACGCAGGTCGTGGGTTCCTCCGGACTCCAATCCTAGGCACACGCGTGCATCAAGGTCACCTAGCCAAAACGTGAAAACAGCAGCAGCTTTCACGGTCTCTTCTCCATTTCCTTGCCGGGACCACGCAACCCGAAGTAGTCGCTAGCGCCTTACTGTCACTCCCAACCAGAGAGAACGAAAGTGGCGAACAGATTCTTCCTTTGGGCGGTCAAGGTCTTTGCGTTCATCATCCCAAATTGCGCCCATGTGTCCGTCCTCGATACCATAGAGGATGGACGCAATGCCGTCGATCTCAGCGATCAATTCGTACCGATCCGCGCCCGCATCTCGTGCTAACACGTCCCAATCCTCGCCCAATTCAGTAATTTCTGCTACCGCCAAGGAGGCCGCGAGCGTGGCCGCTCGGCGGCAGAGGGGACTCACACTATTGAACTCTGGAATGGGGAGACTATCCAGGATGAAATAGCTGAGATGTTTATCGATGAAGAGATGCCCGTAGAAGTCACAGACAGATGAATTCATCATGGCCAGGAGAAAGGCCTGTTCCTGTATTTCACCCCGCGGGAATATGAGGTAGGGAGCAGGATTTGTAAGCAGGGTCCTAGGAGGCACCAGAGCGGCCCAGACCTTCCTTGGATTCGACGCGTGGACAACATCGCGAAAGGCAATTCGAGGCTGGAGCGCCGGCAGAGACGCCGGATCTTCAAGCCACGCTGGCCCCTTTTCGGCATACATCTCAGAGAAGGCTGACCGACCGCTCCGACTGCCACGGCGCATCCGTTGCCGGAGCGTTTCAATCGCAGCATCGAAGTCGCAATGCGTGAAAGGCCCCGGCGACGGGTCGAATGTGAAATGCCCCACGTTCAAATGGTTGTAGACAGGATAGTCAGCTTCGTCGTCAAGGATGCCGCTCTTCTTGCGGTCATTCGTCACATCGAATTCCCGTACCGGCCGCGTCCGGAAGTCGTCGCGTCGCTTGTCCCCGAGGGTCGGCACCTCAACCAGGGAAGCGAAAATCTCAGCTTCAAGGTCTGACCTGAGGTCGGGAAGCGCGAGCGTGTCGTCGCGAATCTCCAAGGACTGCGAC
>CAZKJJ010000201.1:4420-4710 GCA_964553055.1 uncultured Acidimicrobiia bacterium | reverse complement strand
TGCGCTGGTCGTCGACGTCGGGATCTCTGCGGTTCGTATCACTCCCGAGGAGATCTCAGAGCAGGGAGCGTCGGTCAGTGTGATCCCGTCCACAGAGGCGATCGATGTGCTGATCGTCGTTGCGAACAATGGCAATCGCCCTGAAGAGGCCGTACGAGTTGCGCTGACGCTGGCAACGGACGGGGGCACCGTACTGGTCAGAGACCAGCGCATCCTCGCGGAGCTGCTCCCCGGTGGTCAGCAAACCGCGAGCTTCACCGAGCTGCCCGTGACTCCCAGTGAAGCGTACG
>CAZKJJ010000201.1:0-4410 GCA_964553055.1 uncultured Acidimicrobiia bacterium | reverse complement strand
TGTCCGTCTCCATCACGAAGGTTGCAGACGAGGCGACATCGAATCTGGAGAACAACTTCCATAGCAGGCGCTTCCTGGTGAACGAGTCGGTCGAGGCCTGAGTCTTGGGTCAGGGCGTCGACGGTAGGATCCGTTGATGCTCGACCCCGGCCTCCTTCGTGAGGACCGAGCCGCCCTGGAAGCGGGGCTCGCCCGAAGAGGCTTCATCGTCGATTTGGATCATCTGGAGGAGATCGACGCCAACAGCAGAGCGCTGCAGAGAGAGTCGGAGGAGCTCAGGGCCAAGCAGAAGAGACGCTCTCAGGAAATCCCTTCCCTCGAGGGAGCCGAGAGGGAAGGGGCCATCGCGGATGCTGGGTCCCTCGGGGAGGAGTCGAGGCGCCTGGCCGGGCGGGCTGCCGCCCTCAGGCAGGAATTCGAGGCGCTTTGGGCGACGGTGCCCAACCTTCCTGACGAAACGGCTGCCGAAGGTGCTGCTGAGGAAGATGCGGTCGAGGTCACCAGATGGGGGGACCCTGTCCCTTTCGACTTCGACGTTCGGGACCACGTCGATCTCGGCGAGGGGCTCGGCATCATCGACATCGAGCGAGCCGCCAAAGTGTCGGGTACCCGGTTCGGCTACCTGGTCGGGCAGGCGGTGCTCCTCGAGCTGGCACTGGTCCGCTTGGCGATGGAGAGACTGGTGGCTGAGGGCTTCGTGCCGGTGGTGCCGCCGGTGCTGGTGCGGGAACCGGCCTTGTTCGGGACGGGCTTCTTCCCAGGAGATCGCGAGCAGGTGTATGCGGTGGAGCGAGATGATGTCTATCTGGTGGGGACGTCTGAGGTGCCCCTGGCGGCTCGGCACATGGACGAGATCCTCGAAGAGTTGCCAGTGCGCTATGCGGGGTTCTCGACGTGCTTTCGGCGCGAGGCGGGAACGTACGGCAAGGACACGCGCGGCATCTTTCGCGTGCACCAGTTCGACAAGGTCGAGATGTTCTCCTTCGTGCGGCCAGAGACCTCCGGCGAGGAGCACGAGCGGCTGCTGGCGCTCGAGGAGGACCTGGTCCAGAGCCTGGGGATCCCCTACCGGGTGGTCAACATCGCAGCCGGAGACCTGGGTCCTGCCGCGGCCAAGAAGTACGACGTGGAAGCCTGGATCCCTTCTCAGGGCCGGTACCGGGAGATAACTTCCTGCTCGAACACCACGGATTACCAGGCCAGGCGGCTACGGATCCGGTTCCGGGAAGGAAACGAGAACCGGCTCGTCCACACGCTCAACGGGACCGCGGTGGCAGTGGGAAGGACCCTCATCGCCATCATGGAGAACTACCAACAGTCGGATGGCTCGATCGAAGTGCCGGAGGGCCTGAGGTCGTACGCCGGGTTCGACGTCATAGAGTGATTCGTGTCAATCTCAGACCCCTCAGGCGGGCCTGAGATTGACAGGAAACGTGACTGTGCACCCCGCCTTCGAACCTGCCCGCCGGGCGCCTGCCGAGTCGCCGGCTCCGGCCAGGCGCTCCTGCGGCACCCGGAGCTCTCCGCGTAGAGCTGCTTCCTTCCGGACCTGACTCGGTTGGCGGTGCCCCGCCGCGCAGGACCCGACCATCAACGCCACGTGCTCGGTGCTGCCCCGACGGACTCAGCCCTCAGGCGGGGAATTCAGCCCCGCATAGAGGGGATTTCGGGAACAGGGCACCCCTAGCGCCCCACCTAGCACAGTCACAGAAAGGGTACCCGTGCCTCTCGGGCTTCGAGCCGGCACGAACCGGTGCCCCCCGGCGGTGGCGGAGGGAGTGGGATTCGAACCCACGAGGGGGCGGTAGCCCCCAACACGCTCTCCAGGCGTGCGCACTAGACCGGACTGTGCGATCCCTCCGAAGGTGTCAGCTGGACCGACCCGCCCGCTTAGAGGAGGCAGGTGGACCAGCCGTAGTCTACGGGCCGATGCACCTCCTCGACTACGAGCGGCTCATGCGCTTGGCGATCGCCGAAGCGAAGAGGGCGCCTGACCACGGGGACGTACCGATCGGCGCTGTGCTGGCGAGGCCGGACGGCACTGTCCTGACGTCTGATCACAACAGACGAGAAGAGCTCCAGGATCCGACCGCTCACGCCGAGATGCTCGTGATAACGGGGGCCGCATCCGAGCTGCGCAGCCGGCACCTCGACGAGATGATCATGGTCGTGACCGTGGAGCCATGCCCGATGTGCGCAGGGGCTGCGGTCTGGGCCAGGCTCGGCGCGATCGTGTACGGAGCGCCGGACCCGAAGGCAGGCGCGGTCTGGAGTCTGTACAACATACCGCAAGACGCAAGGCTCAACCATCGGTGTGAGGTGGTGGCAGGCGTATTGAGGGACGAGTGTGCTGCCGTCTTGCGGGAGTTCTTCGAGCAGCGCCGCACCTGACCCCTTTGAGGTGGACCGCTGCCTCGCTCGCTATGTGCGGAGGGAGTGGGATTCGAACCCACGAGACCCCGATCGGGGCCCAGCAGTTTTCAAGACTGCCGCCTTCGTCCGCTCGGCCATCCCTCCACGGTCAGCCTACGGCGGCAGGAGCTCGAGTTTCGAGTTTCGAGAGCATGGAGATGACGACTTCGTGGTCCCGTGAGAAGGACCAGCTAGCCGGCGGAGGGAGTGGGATTCGAACCCACGAGGGGGCGGCAGCCCCCTACGGCATTTCGAGTGCCGCGCACTAGGCCAGACTATGCGATCCCTCCTACACGCCGCGCTCGCCGCGCAGCCCACATCTCGGGCCTCGGATCGAAACCAGAGACCCAGGGCAAGTGTATGCACGGAGGTCCGATCCGGAGCCTCGAGGCTCTTGACAAAGCGTAACTCATTTGTTACACATATTATGTAACAATTCTGTTACGCTTAGGAGGTGTCGTGTTGGAACTCAGCACCGTGGTCGCGATGGCGAGCTACCGGCTCCTTCGTAGCCGACCACGGTCACACAGAGGGAATGCCCTCGTGACCGTGGATGCGGCCTTCGAGGCGCTGGCGGATCCGGTCCGCAGGGGTCTCGTTCAGACCCTTGCCATGGGGCCGCGATCGGCAGGATCCCTCGCATCACCGTTCGAGATCAGCAGGCCGGCCGTCTCCAGGCACCTTCGAGTGCTGCGAGAGGCCGGCCTCGTCGAAGTCGAGCCCCTGGGGAGGAGGCGGCTCTACCGCCTGGCGGAGGGTGCACTCGACGGCGTGAACGAGTGGATAGCAGAGGTCGGTGCCCTGTGGGACGAGGCGCTGATGGCATTCAAACGGCACGCAGAGGCCCGGGGTTAGGAGCAAGGCATGAAGATGGTCGAAAGGCGCATCTACGTGGAGACATCGCCCGATGTGGCGTTCAAGATCTACACCGAGGAGATCGATCAGTGGTGGCCCTGGCAGGGTGCTCAATTCAGGTACACGTTCGCGGGACCTGACAGGGAACCTGACCGGATTCTCTTCGAGGCCAAGGAGGGGGGCCGGTTCTACGAGGTCTTCGCCGACGGAGGGACCTACGACATCGGGAAGGTGGTCTCCTACGAGCCTCCTGAGCGGTTCGCCTACACCTGGAAGGCTCCCGACTGGCCAGGGGAGACAACCATCGAGCTGACGTTCCACGCAGAAGGTGAGGGGACCCGTGTCTCGCTTCGGCATTGGGGCTTCGAGGCGGCGGGTGTGCCCGACATGGCCGAAGGGTACGGCGTCGGCCATGAGGAGATCCTGGGCATGTTCGCAGCCTACGTCCGGACCCACTGAGGGACGCGCTTCCGGTTCCCAGTCTGGTTGACTGGCGGTGGTGCCGGCTCTTCCGGCGCTGGGAGAGGTGGCCGAGTGGCCGAAGGCGCTCGCCTGCTAAGCGAGTAGGGGGCGATCAGTCCCCTCGAGGGTTCAAATCCCTCCCTCTCCGCAACCGGGAGTCCGGCCCGCCCAGTACCACGCCGCCTGTGCCGCCGCGATGGCGGTCGCTGCACGCGCTGAAGGGGCCTCGTCCATCGAGACTCGAAAGGGACCTTCGGACTGGCGCAGCCTGGGTCCGGGCCCAGGCAGGGGGTGTCGCGCCTCAGGACCCAACCAGGCAAGAGATACCGGGGGATCACCCTGCCTGGGTGCTGATCCAGTCCCCGACCACTTCCTCGAGAACTCCCAATGTCACGCCCCCATAGCCAAGCACGACGTCATGAAAGCTCCTGAGGTCGAACTTGGGACCGAGCTCGCGCTCTGCGTTGCGGCGCAAGCGGAGAATCTGCTGCTCCCCGATCTTGTAGGAGAGGGCCTGGCCGGGTATGCCGATGTAGCGATCGACCTCGACCTCGATGTCTGCGACTGAGACGGCGCTGTTCTCGACCAGGTAGTCGATCGCCTGCTGCCTGGACCAGCCAAGCGCGTGCAGTCCCGTGTCGACGACGAGCCGCCCCGACCGCCAGGAGTCTCCTGAGAGCA
>CAZKJJ010000200.1:0-4757 GCA_964553055.1 uncultured Acidimicrobiia bacterium | reverse complement strand
CCGTTCAGCGAGCCTCCCCCGCTCGTCAGGGACTCCGCGGGCCTCGACATCCAGCAGACCGCGGTCGTGGAAGGGCAGCCCTCGGTGATCGCCGTCCGGTCCGACCCCGATCGGCTGGTGCTCTTGGACCTGACGACAGGCGGCGAAGTCGAGATAGCGGCATTCGAGTCGGCCGACCTCGTCTCCGCCTCGTATGGGAGCGCCGGGTTCCTGGTCTCTCTCGAGGAGGGACCGTCCTCGGAGCTCCGCCTGCTCGACCTCTCCGGCAACGAGGTCTCGACACCCGCCCCGTTGCCCGTCTCAGGCACGGCGGACACTCGCGTGACCCACGGCGCCCTCCATCCCGAGCTGCCTGAGCTGGCGTACATACGGACGGCGGACGGTCGTTCTGAGGTCGTCCTGGCAGACCTCGAGACCGGCGTCGAAGCAGCCTCCTTCATCGTCTCAGAGCGCGACGAGGTAGCGGTCGATCGGCTCCTGTTCGACGGTGAGCGGGTCATCGTCGAGCTTCGGCAGGCCGGCGCTACGAGTACCGCCCCAGGCACACCCCTGGTGATCGTGATCGCCACGTCTTCGGTGTTCGAGCTCGACTTCGATCTCGCCGAGGCGGGCCTGGCAGGCGTCGGGGCTCCCCGCACGGTGACCTTTGCCCAAGTCCCGACGCCCAGCATCGCCCCGGTGACGTTCGTGGCCTCCGAGCCGGCGGCCGTCCCAGCCCCGCTCCCCGACTCAGGATCTGCTGCCGGCTCAGGATGCATCCCCGGCACCGACCTCCTGCCTGACGGCATCTGGTTTGGGACCGTGACCGAGAGAGGTCAGGCGGCTGTGATCTTCGATCTGGCATGCTTCTTTGCGGGTGAGGCGGCGGCCGCCGCCGCGGCGGCTGATGGCGTTGCGGGGTTCTCCGGTGACTCGTATGTGCGGGATGCGAGTGACCGCCTCCGGGTCGTTCCTCTCTCCCCCGATGCCACCGTCCATGCCTTGGCCGAGCCGGGAATCTACGCACCGCACGGGATCGGCACCTGGCCGGGAGCTGCGTCGTCGGCGGCTGGCTGTCTGGCTCTCCCCTGCCTGGTCTGGCTGTTCGTCAACGGAGGCTGGGTGACCGAGATCGTGGAGTATCCCCAGGCCTGAGTGCCGACTCACGTCGGGTCTGCCGTTCTCGAACTTCGCGCCGCAGACGCGCCGGGGGCTTCGGACCTCGATAGGGTTCGGCTATCCGCGCAACCGACGCCATGGGCTCCTCGACCTACGACGAGAAGCGGGACTTCGAGTCCACCTCGGAACCGCCAGGCCAGCAGGTGTCAGCGGACGTCGACCCGCTGACTGCTCCGCCCGGCGGTCGGTTCGTCATCCAGCAGCATCACGCCACCCGCCTCCACCACGACGTCCGTTTGGAGATGATGAACGATGACACGCCGGTGCTGGTCTCCTGGGCGGTGCCCAAAGGGCTGCCTCGGCGCCGCGGCGAACGCCACCTGGCGATCCACGTCGAGGACCACCCGATGGAGTACGCCACGTTCTCCGGGTCGATCCCCCGAGGGGAGTACGGCGGCGGCGAGGTTCGAGTCTTCGATCAGGGCGGCTACGAGTTGGTGGACAGGAACGACGAGCGGCTCACCTTCCGGTTGGAGGGCGGGCGGCTGGCCGGGATCTGGCACCTGGTGCACACCGGTCCCAAGGACGGCAAGGACCAGTGGCTGGCGATCATGTCCGAGGACCTACGGGCCCCCGGCGATGAAAGACCGCCGGCGGACCCGATGCTGGCTGGCGTCACCACCGAGGCGTTCGACGATCCGGAGTGGGGATTCGAGCCGAGGTGGGGAGGGATCCGTGCCATCGCCATGTGCGGCGAAGAGACCCAACTCATCTCAGCAGACGGGCGGGACATCACGGTCACCTATCCGGAGCTGTCTCGGCTCCACGACCAGGTCGTGGCGCTGGAGGCGATGCTCGACGGCGAGATCGTCGCCTTCGAGGAAGGGGTGCCCTCTCAGGAGCTGCTTCAGCAGCGGAAGCGGCTCGGCGACGACGACCGGATCGAACAGGAGGCGAAGCGGATCCCCGTCGTGTACATGGCCTTCGACCTGCTCTGGATCGACGGCAGAGACCTGACCGACCGGCCGCTCAGGGAGCGTCGCCGGATCCTGGAGGAGGCCATCGTCGCCTCGGAGCAGATCCTGGTCTCCCCGCTGGCGGAGGCCACCGGGACCGCCCTGGCGGTGGCGGCCACCGAACAGGGGCTCGGAGGGATCGTCGCCAAACGGCTCTCCTCGCGCTACCAGCCGGGAACCCGGTCGGATGACTGGCTCGAGCTGAGGACCGAACCGACCTGAGGATGGGCCCGAGATTGAGGATGCCCGATGCCTTCGGGTATGCCGTCCCTGGCCGCCATGCGGACGGTGCTCAGACCTCGAGGCCGAGGCCAGGTGCATGGCAGAGCGCTTCGGGTCCATGGCGGGTGCCCGAATGGGTGGCCCGCACGCAGGGAAGTCATCCTGGCTTCGGGGCCGACCGGCCCCGATGGCCGCTATCAGGCGAAGTCGTCGAGCGACGAGGCGCCGAGCGGTCCCGGTGGTTCAGGTAGCGCAGCTCGGATAGCAGCGCCTTCGACACCGGAAACGAGCAGGTCTACAGATGACACTCCATCGACCGAGGCGTCCACCACCCAGAGGTCGGCGGGTTGGCCACAGCCGTCGGGGTAGGAGGCGACCACCAAGCGGGGCCCGGGAAGCCAACCCACAGGAAACCCCTCTACCTCGGTGAGCTGGCGAGGAAGGCTGAACTCTTCCCCTGTCACGACTCGGGAACCGGACCCGCAACTGCCCTCTTGCGCCGCCCACAGGCCCCCCCACGGCGACACCACGAGGTTGCTCAACGGATCGGAGGACTCGAAGCGGATGGTCGCATCGAACTCGTTGGCGCTCGGGTCGTCCTCGGGAAGCACGAGAAAGATGTCGTGAACATGCCAGTGGCCGTCGTGGTCGGCGAGGAAGAAGGCGCTCACCCCGTCGTGGGTGAACGTGAACTCATGGACGGTTGCCTCCTCGGCGCGCACGATGAGTCGCGGGTCGGCACCCTCGTTGCTCGTCAACCAGACGCCCAGGGTCCCGTCGTCGGCCTCTCCGATGCTTGCGATCTCGATTCCCGCAGGGTGATAGGTCACGGCATCGTGCCTTGCGAGAAACGTGAGGTCCCGGGCCTGGGCGTCGCCGCTGGCTGACTTGAAGAGGCGCCCGCCATCCACCCACACGAGTGACGTGCCCGTCGGTCGGCTCCACGTCGCCTGAGCCGCAGTCGGGAAAGGCGCCGAGGCGCCCTCGGCGATGACGACCTCTCCGGCGATCAGCCTGTCTCCGACGGGACCCCATACGAGTGGATGGCTCGTTGATACCTCGCCAACGCACTGGACATGGTCGCCGTTGGGATCCGCGACATAGAGGACGCCGCCGGTGAGGAAGCTCACCTGACCGGTGATGCCCGGTGGCGCGAGTGCCGCTCCATCCTCACACTCAGGCAAGGCCGCGATGAGACCCTGGTGCACCGTGGTAGTGGAGGCGACGGTCGTGGTCGGCGCCGGCGTTGGGGGCCTGGTCGTCGTCACGGTGGCGGTCGTTGCCGGTACCGTCGTCGTGCCGTCGGACCCGGACGACGTGCACGAGACGATGACGAGCGAGGCGGCGAGCACAGCCGCGCGGGACCGTACGACCCGACGGGTCCTCACCGCCGCCATGGTACGCCTCAGCTTCGACCTCCGCCTCGATCTGAGGAGTCGAGCATGATCAACGGTGACGACTCGGCGACACCCGTGCTCGGGCTGGTGCAGGTCGGGTCGACGCCGAGGTCGCCTTGCTCGGTGAGTCCGCATCGTTGAGTGACCTTTGGCGGGTGTGCGCTACATGGATGTCTGACGGGCCGAGGTTCTCACCGTCTTCGACGTCAGCGCTCCCCCCACCCGCTGACGTCATATCAGCGAATCTCAGACAGGAGGAGTCGATGCGTAGCCGGTCGGCCGGCGCTGCGGTGGCCGCGAGTGTGCTAGTGCTTTCGTCGGCCTGCACCCCGAGTACCGCGCCGCCAAGCTCGACGTCGCCGCCGTCAACGACGCTGGTCGAAACTGTCGACGGCCTTCCGATGGGAGGGCCGGCGCTGCCGGGAGCGCCCGAAGAGGTCGCCAGTCGCCAACCCCTGCCGTACTGCGGAGCCGAGATCGTCGGACACTCCGATACGAACCCGTATGAGGGCATCGAGATCGTGGAGCAGGCCGGCGAGTGCTACAAGAGCCGTGCCTCCGCTGGTCTGCCGGCTGAGCTGATCACCGTCGGTCTCACCGTCGAGGGTGATCCGGTCATGACGATCCAGCGCCTACTGCCAGACGGCCGGGAGGTCTACTTCTGGGATGCGACGCAGGACAACTTCGGCCCGATGGCCTGGGTGATGACCGAGTGCGTCCGCTACGTCGCCTCGGGCCCAACCGAGGAGCACTGCACCACCGTCGAGCTCTGAGGCGGTCGTCGGTGTGACAACGCCCTTTCCCTAGGTCATGGGTTGGGCGCTACGTCTCGCGTTCGCCGACGACGGCAGGCTCCGGCGCGCAGGCATCGACGGGCAGGCATTCGGGCAGGCTGGACGCCGAGGTGCGGGTCGGCCGGTACTCGAGGAAGGCGCCGATGTAGACACCGGCGAGGATCACGACGCTGCCCGCCACGAACGAGAGCGAGATCTCCTCTCCGAAGAAGATGAAGGCCAGCACGACG
>CAZKJJ010000199.1:0-4770 GCA_964553055.1 uncultured Acidimicrobiia bacterium | reverse complement strand
TTGCCCCGCTTGCCCCGAGGTCGCATTCCGCGCGGTAGTCCGTACTTGTTGCCCATCACTCCTCCTCTCCCTTGCTCTTGTTCGCGCTCAGCATTCGCTCGCCCGTGGTGTTTCCCTGTGCCGGGCCGAGCAGCCCAGCCTTGCGGGCTCGGAAGATCCACGCCCGCGCGGTAGTCGGCTTGACGCCGTACTCTCGCGCGATGGTGGCGCCCGGTCCTTTGTCCCCAGCTATCACGAGTTCTCTATAGCGCCGGGCGACTGCATCAAGACGAGTCATTGAGCGTGCTGCCCTCGCGGTCACTGGTTTATCGGAAGCTCCGGATAGCTCGGCGTAGCGCGCGAACACCTCCTGAGCACGTGCCTCGTCGAGCCCCCTGGCGCGCTGGATCTCACCCTGGACGAATGCACGCGCCGCCCGTTCCCAGCGAGCCAGCGGCAGGGTCTGAATGTAAGAGGCCGACAGGTCCCGATGCTCCGCCGACCTCATGTCCAAAGGGGGTACGACTGTGAGGCTAGCGAGAATCCACCCGGGTGGGTCCGAGACCTCCTCATAGACGAGGACCCCGATGACCTTCGGGTGATCGGGGTCTCGGACTCTCGCGGTGAGGATCGGATCGGCCGCCGCGTTTCCCTCGATAGTGACGGTCAGCGCCATGCCTGAATCGTCTCATACTCGGAACAGAAGTGCAACACTCTGTGCTAGTCGTTTCCATTGCTGGTCGGGGGCTTAACCAGGCGGGGTGGGGTCCATGGCCAGACCCCGTGCCGGGTCGTTTGCAACAGAATCCCAACAGTGTTATCTTCGAGGGGTGAACGATGCAGCAAGGATCGCGGAGGTTCGCCGCATGGCTCGGTTGGGTCTGTGCCGTCGCATCCGAGAGGAGGCCAGCCTGTCGGTGAGAGAGCTAGCGCCACAGATCCCCGCCAGCCCAGCATCACTCAGTCGTTGGGAACGCGGCCAGCAGCAAGCCCGACCGGAGATTGCCCTGCGCTGGCTAGCCGTCTTGGACCAGTTGCGGAACGGAGAGGCCACGTGAACATGCCCCTCAACACCACCGTGGAGGAAGCGGAGCTACTGAAGGTGAGCCCGCGCTTCCTTCGGCGGATGGTGAGCCGGGGTGAGGCCCCGGCGTATCGGTGCGGACGGCAACTGAGGTTCGACCACCAGGCCGTCCTCGCCGCCCTCCAGAACGGGGAGGAGAACCCCGAGCCGGATTGGGATGAGCTGGCGGTCGAGGCCGAAGCGGAACTCAGCGGCGGGGAGGAGGTGGACTAGGAGGAAGGACTTGCCGGGGGGACCGTCGTCAGCCAGCCGGGTTGCCGCACCCGGTCACTCCAAAAGTCCCCCCCGGCACCCTCTTTCGGAACTGCCATGGCAAAGATACGCGACCGATCCACCCAAGAGCGTTCCGACGTGCACGCTATCCACAAGGATCTCGCGCAGACCTTCGGGACCGGGGCGCGGCGCAACCTGGGGAAGGAGCCCAAGGACAATGGCCCTCTCTCCGATGAGGAGATCCGTGACCTTGGTTATCAGCCGACAGGCCGAGGCTGGCAACCGGTAGGGGTGGAACGAGCAGCGGCCGAAGATCGACGCTCCGATAAACCCCATGAAGGTCGTGGCCCAGCTTCGATTGAGGCTTCAGATGTTACCGCCAGCTCAGGCAACCCCCCCGCACTAGCGCGGGAGGCTCGCATACTTGATCGCTTCGTGGAGGATCTGCACACGCTCGGCGTCGTGGGCGAGGATCGTAACGCCAAGCTCGCCTATCTATCCATCGTCAGCCGGTTTCTCCGCGAGTACCTGGTTTCCTTGGCGATCAAAGGACTGTCGTCTTCGGGGAAGTCTTACGTCATCGACTCGACGCTCAAGTTCTTCCCACCCAGCGCCTACATCGAGTTGACGGGGATGTCCGAGCGAGCGCTCATCTACATGGAGGACGACTTCTCGCATCGAACCCTGGTGCTGTTCGAGGCCGTCGCGCTTCGAGAGCAGGGTGGGCAGCGGGAGCAGATGGAGACGAACCTCACCGCCTATTTCGTGCGGAGCTTGCTCTCCGAGGGCCGGATCTCATATCCGGTCGCCACCAGGGGCAAGGATGGGAACTTCGTCACCAAGACGATCCGCAAGGAAGGCCCGACCAACCTCATCCTCTCGACTACGGCGACGAAGCTGCACCCCGAGAACGAGACGCGGATGCTCTCGCTCCCCACCAACGACAGCGCGGATCAGACTCGGGCGGTACTCCGAGAGATCGCCCGGCGACATTCGGCTGGTGCTCCCCCGAACTTCGAGGAGTGGCACGAACTCCAGGAGTGGCTGGGCCAGGCAGAGCATGGGGTGGTAGTTCCCTACGCGGGATGGCTGGCCGAGAACATCCCCCCGGTGGCCGTCCGCTTGCGGCGAGACTTCTCGACAGTCCTCGGGTTGATCGAGGCGCACGCGATCCTGCATCAGCTCTCTCGTGAGCGTGACGACGGTGGCCGGGTCATCGCCACCGAGGACGACTATCTCGTCGTGCGTGAACTGGTGGAGGACATCGTCTCCGAGGGGGTAGAGGCGACCGTCCCCCCAACCATCAGAGAAACGGTCGGGGCCGTGGAGCAGCTAGACCGCTCCGAGGGTGCCACGGTGAAGCAGGTGGCGGAGGCACTCCGCCTCGATCGCTCGGCCGCGCACAGGCGACTCAAGGCGGCCCGGGAAAGAGGCTACGTCCGCAACGTCGAGGAGCGCAGGTTCAAACCAGCCAGGTACCGCACGGATGATCCGTTGCCGGAGCAGCAAGTGCTGCTGCCACCGCGGCTGCACGCTGCTCAGCGCGAGGCCGCCAAGCACTGATCTATCGCGCCGTGCACACCACTTGCACACCCCCGTGGATGTGCGGGGGCTGTGCATGCACACCAACCAACGGTGCAGCAGCCAAAATCCCAGTTCAACCGGCGGGTGTGCACGTGTGCACGGACGGCAGGGGGTGATAGGGGGAAAGGCCGGGCTGAGGCCCCTTACCAGCGCAAACCCGCCTATCCCCCCTGCCATCTCTACACAGCTGCACACCCCCCCTGAGAAGGGTCTCTCGACTGAGAAGCGTGGTGGCTTCCTCCTCCGCTGCTGGGGTTGAGAGTGTGCCCGGGTCTGCTCGGATGCCCGGGTCCCAGTCCAGCCCCAGCGGCCGCCTTGCAGGTGCGTGCTACCGTGGATCGTGGCCCGGAAGGACCGGGCCTTGCTTCGGATGCATTTAGCAGGCTCCCTCATCCCTCCATCGGTGGGGGAGTCGTGCCCCGCGGCTGGCTGTCGGTCTGGCTTTCCTCTGGCTGCATCCGATGGCAGCTCGCCTACCTGCGCAAAGAGACCGACCTACTGCCTTGTCGGCACGACGTCACCGCAGGTAGATGAGCTGGCCGGCCCTCCCTCCCCGTAGTAGACGCCGGCGCTCCTCCCGGATCGGGCGGGGCGGCACCCCCCCTTGATTCCCCCCGACGGGGTCCCCAGGTTGATATATCAGTACACGTACTAGTGAGTGTGTGACTCACCCCACCTGCGTCTTCACATTGGGGGCTGGGAGTCCCTCACGAACACCGGAATGTGAAAGCGAGCCTCAAGTCTGTACCGGCCCGCCCCAGGGCTCGATGCCCAACACGCCGGGGGGCATGCAGACGTCCTGAGTGTTCGAGCGGGCGACCATCGAAAGGTCAATGTTCAGGCGAAAGGCTGGGTAGTGGCCCTCGAAGAATCGCACCACGAAGTCCGGGACGTGGCGGATGAAGATGTCGTCCAAGGCCCGCTTGTGGCGCGCATCGGCTATAGGGCCTGGCAGCTCCGAGGCTTCGATGAGGAAGCCGCGGGTGTCGGCTTCCTCGGGATCGGGGACCATGATTCGTTCCCACTGTGCCGCGTAATGAGCGAACCCTGGCTCTAGCAGGGGGAGTGCCTCTGCTATTCCGCACCTGGGGAATACGGGAATCTGGAGGGCCTGCTGTTGGAGGGGATGCTCAATATCAAGCGAGGCTAGTCCCTCCTTGCTGCTCACCATGAAGTAGACATTCCAGGGTGATGTCCGGCCCACATCCTCCTCGATGTCCATGCTCACCACGCCCCCTCTCGTAGCCACGACGGCGGCCCCTCCCGTTTGCGTAGGTAGGTTGGGACGTCGGGGTTCTGCACGATTCTGATAGGGGCGCGCCGCTCGTGCCTGCGACACGACAGCCCGGCGAAGTACACGCTCATCACGCGGTCCTGGCGGATGCGTACCCCGGGACGCCAGATCGCCAGCTCCTCGATCAGTGGGCGCATGCGCATCTTGGAGGTGCCCGCCCAGGGCACGTGCCACAGACCGGCATCCCACTCCGCGGCGATGCTGCCCACGCCGAAATCAGGATGCTGCTTGGAGTAGGCGGTGGTCGGTGTCTCCTCCATGCGGCAGCCGATGGCCGCGAGGTCGCGCATCAGTTGCTCGTTCCGACTGACCAACCCCTGCATGGCGCTGGACTCCACGTTGCACTCGCGTGCCCGGTAGGTCCGACACGTTTCCAGGATCAGCTCGAACAACGGCCCCGGATTTCTCGGGCTGGCCGTCACGTGGTCGATGATGTAGCGGTGCTTCGTATCTCTATCGAGCCCCACGACCGTCAGCGCCGCGGTGCCCGTCAGGGCGGGATCGACGCCGACCGAGACGAATAGCCCGTCGCGCACCTGCCCCACCGAGTAGGAGACATCCTTGGACCGCTCCAGCGTCTCGGGGGAAAAGGGGTTGTCTTCCATCCCGCTGGCCT
>CAZKJJ010000198.1:0-4775 GCA_964553055.1 uncultured Acidimicrobiia bacterium | reverse complement strand
GCGGGGCGCATCGACAGCCGCATCCTCCTGCTCCTTCAGCGCATGTCGGAACACTGGACGGTCGGCGTCTCCAGCCTGCAGACGGGCCACTCCAAGTGCGTGGGCGGGGGCGACTACGCGGGCTGCCGCGTCTCCAACCACTACTACGGCAGAGGGGTGGACATCCACCGCGTCAACGCATCGCCGGTGACCGCAGGTAACACCAAGGCGTACGACCTCGCAGCATGGCTCGCCACCTCGGATGGTGCACTCCGCGCGAGCGAAGTTGGCACGCCATGGGCCTCACTCACAGGCCACCAGGGCTTCTTCACCGACCGCGCCCATCGAGACCACCTCCACATCGGTTTCGACGGGCATCCACGACACACTTGAGGCGCAAACCGTTGGTGACCGGTTGTCTCCCGGGCCGTGAGCGACCTGCCCCGTGCAGGCATCACCGCTTCGCGCGCCTCCCTATCGGTGCCGGGATCATGACCGCTCCGGTCGTCACTTCGGTTTCGGCCCGAGTGAGCTCGCGATCGACTCACCACTGCGCCGGATGAGCTCATAGCCCTTGTCAATGAACAACCCCGAGAAGAGCCCGAAGAAGCTTGCGATGAGCGCGTTGCGCATGAACGACGTCGGATCGTCCAGCGCGGTTAGGACCTCGCCACTGAAGACCAGTTGCCCGAGGAGAAACAGGACAAACGAAACTAGGCCTCCACTGGCCCCGACCAGAAGAGACATCGCCTGAGACGAGAACGAAAGCACGTCGCCCCGCCACAGAGAGTAGACCGCATTTGCTGCGGCGCCGATACCGCCAGCGAGCAGGACGAGCGCAAACAGGGGGTCCAGTGCCAGTGGGTACTCAGCCTTGAGACCGGTCGACAGGACCCAGAACCATAATCCGGCGGTGAGAGCGAATAGAAGGAACGCAGCTGCGAGACTCCTGCTCAGCTGACGGCCAGTCGTGAACCATGTGGCTCCCGCAATCATGGCCCGATTTCGAAATGCGTGCTGGATCATCTCGCCGATAATTGACTCACTCTCACCTTCTCGCCATGGAGCATTGAGATACCCAATATCGAGACCCATCGTCCGGTAACTCTCGCGCATCGGGCTCGTGGCGATGCTATCCCAAACGTGCAGCGTCTCGCCCCCGAAGCTGGCGACGGGCACGACGATCTTGCGCAGTGCGACCGACGCCATCCCTAGCATCTTGGTGACGTAGCGCCATTCGCCTGCCCCCCCGACGAGGAGGATGATGTCGGCATATTGGATCGCCTCCATGTGGACTATTTCCCACGATTCGAAGGGAGAGACCTCGTACCGGACGGAGCGAACGGAGCCCTCAGTGACGGCAGAGAATGGATATGCAACTCCAGCCGGCGAGTAGACGGTCAAGCTGAAATCAGTCCCACTGCTCCCAAGGGCGCCGCCAGCGAACTCGCTGTCGGCCGTATCGGGGTTGTCCGTGCAGACGATCAGTTCGTTGCCGCCGCGAGCCAGAGCGGCGCCGAGGGCAGCAGTGGCACTCCGTGCGCCTTCGGGATCCTTGAGCCCCTCGTAGTAGTCACCAATAATGAGTACCCGCATGTCGAACCCCTAGTGCCAATGGCCGCCAACTGCGCCGCGGAGTACAGGCTGTATTCCTCGGGTCGTCCGAGTCCAGGCGCTCAACCGCTCATCGACTAACAGACCGTGTTCGACCAAGACCCGCCCGCGGCAAATCACCACGCGCGGTTGTTTCGATGATCCGACGACGAGTTCGTCGAGGAAGCGCCCGCTGGGCGAAAAGAACTGGGCTTGCTCGAACAGGATTAAGTCGGCGACGGTGCCCACGCGAAGCGTGCCGATCTCGTCCTCCATACCCAACGCGCAGGCAGCATGCGTGGTGACTGCCTCGAGGAGGTCCCTAGTGCTCAAGGGCGGGTTTCGGTACACCGTGGCGGCGAAACGCGTGTGGTCCAGCAGGCTCAGGCTCCGTCCCGACGCGGGGCCGTCCGAGGCAATCGCACAGCGGATCCCCGCGTCGCGGAGCGCGCCCAAGGGTGGCACACCCGTGTCGAGGAACGTGTTTGAGGCCGGACAGAGGACGACATGTGCCCCGCTCCGAGCGATCAGGTCGATGTCACGCTCGGAGATATGGCAGCAATGGACAAGTATCGTGTTCGTTCCGAGCAACCCGAGTCCGTAGAGGAGATCGATCGCCGAGCACCCGAACTCCGTCTCGACCTCAGAGTCCTCGGTCGGTGACTCCAGGAAGTGGACTGCAAGGCGCATCTGCGGGTCACTGGCCACCAGGAAAGCCACCTCATCGAGCAGTTCAGGCCCGACGTGCCGCAGCGAGGGCAGGAAGATCCCGTACGGAAGGCCCTGGTTCCTGCACGCGTCAGCGTGTCTTCGTACCCGTTCTACCAGGTTGTCGAGGAGTGGACTGAGGGTGCGCGACCGCATGACCGGGTAGAGGCCTAGACCTGTCACTCCTGCTGCGAAGAGGTCTTCGGCGCCCTTGCTGACAGCGACGGCGGTGGTCCCGGAGGCGACAGACTCAGCGAGCGTCGTGCGGTTCGAGAGCGTCATCAACCGGTTGCCGTCCTCAGTGTGGCGGTAGAACTGGTCGGTGCACTCGACGAAGGATCGCAGGGAGTTCCGGCACGCGGCATAGCGGAAGAATTGGGCACCAAGGTGCAGATGCGCGTTCACGAGTCCAGGAAGGAGAACAGAGCCGCGAACGTCCATGACGACCGGCGCCTCCAGGCCACGCCCCACCTCAACAATGCGCTCCCCCCGGATCCGGACATCGGCTTGGCTCGGTTCCCAGTCGCCACCTCCAGGAACCAGGATCCCGCCTCGAAGTACGTAGTCCAGAACGGCTCGCGCGATCATTGTGCGACTTCACCTACCCGCATTGGGCCACCGGCCGCGCCCGCGCGACGTAGCGCATCCCCTAGGAGCGCGTCGAGCTGCGACATTTCGTCGAGGTAAACGAGTCGCTTGAAGTCGCACTCCCTAGGTAAGCGGCACGACACCAGTTCGGTCATGACGGCGACGATCGCCTCCGATTCGAACTTGGCGAGGCAGACTTCCAAGGCTGTTCCCGTCCCCATCCCGAGGCACAGGATGACGTCGGCTAACCCCACCAATGAATACGGGATTTGTTTCGCGGGGAGGCGGACCAACTCGGTGGTTTCCGCGGGCCATGCCCGCAGACCTACTGTGCTAGTTAGCAGCCTGACATGCCGGCCACCAGCGATTAGGAACCGTTGAGCAAACGACGCAGTGCTTTCGCTGTCGGCGTTGACCGTCAGCGTCATAGGCCAGCGAGCAAGGCGCTGAGCTACGACACAGATCCGAGCCTCGTAGTCCTCGGCGCGGATCCCCAAATGACGAACAACCTGCGCGATGCTCGAAGGGCCGATAGCGGCGACGACCGGAGTTCTTCGAGGACCGTTCATCCCACGAGCCGATGGAGAAGCAGACGACAGAATTCGTCATAGGCTGCGAGATAGCTGAACTCGACCGTTAACCTCTCACCTGCGACACCGGCGACTGGTGCTCTTTCGAGGTAGCCGCGGAGCGGATCCTCCTCGTCGAGCAGCGGGACGAGAGTGTCGCGAAGTTGCACATGGTTCTCCGGGGCGACGTCTAACCACCCGCTGTGACTTACGACAAATTGGGCGGTCGTGAACGAGACCAGCCGCGGGTCAAGCAGCGCCGAACAGGTCAGAGGGTCGTGGAGGAAACTGCCGTGCCCACGAGCGCGGTACCAGAGGTCGAAGTACTCCGCAGCGAAGTTGAGTTCTGGCGATCCGTCCCGACGCAGGGCGTCGAGGAACTCAGACCCTGGATTAACCTCAATCTCCGGACGGTTCGTCGTATGGGCCATCACAAACCTTGCGGGCATGCCCGAGCGGAGTAGATAGCGAAAGGCTGCGGCGTCCAGCCGGACATTGTGCTCCGCAGAGCCGGATCGATGTGCGCCAATAGATCCGCCCATCTGCAGGAGTCGAAGCCCCCTGCTCTCGCCCGGATACTCCCGCGCGAACGTCGCAATGTTCGTCATGGCCCCCAGCCCGAGGTAGTCGACCGTGCCGTATCGGTCGAGGCAAGCCCGGAGCGCGCCGCGCCAATCGTTGTCTAAGGGGGCCTCGACCGCATCCAGGAGCGGGTCCGCTACAAAGTGCTCGTTACCGAGGTCGGTTCCTGCGACGACCGGGATGTCGAGTCCCGCCAGTCGCAGCAGTTGACGGGCAAGTCGGGCGCGACGACCGCCGCACTCGTCATTTGTGAGGATGAGGACGACATTGAGTTCGGACGACCGCGTAGCGAGTACATGGGTTACGACATCGTCCCAGTCGTATCCGATGTCGTAGTCCAGAACCGTCGGCTCTGGCATCCGGCCCACCCAACTTCCGCGCATTCAGCCCGTATGGCCAGATCGCGGTCCGATCGCTGGAGCCGAACGAACCCGAGCCCTTTGCTGCTCTGCCTACACCGACGCCCCACGGTCTGGCCCTGCTCTCTGGAATATGCCTGAATGAAACGATCAGGACAAGTGGCCTTGGTCTGTTCGCGGCGATCGACCAGCTCCTGGCCACCACGATCCGCCTAGGGCGAGGGTCAAGTGGCGCTGGACTTGGACAGTTCGACCTTGACGTCCTGCACTAGGTTGACAGCCCCCGGCAGGGCCTTGTCTTCCTCCTCGAGGACGGCGCGAAACGCCCGGTGGCTCCAGGCTTCGAAGTCGTCGTGTTGGCGGCCCAGGAGCAGCGCGACTATCCGCTCGGCGGCGT
>CAZKJJ010000197.1:0-4793 GCA_964553055.1 uncultured Acidimicrobiia bacterium | reverse complement strand
GACGTGGACTGGTCCGTGCTCGGTGGGGATGGAGGAAGGCGCGGCGTCCGGTCTGCAGACTTCGACGAGCTGTACGCGGTCATGACGGACGTGCTGGCCTCAGACCCAAACGCCTCCTGGTAGCCGCCGACTAGGTTCCCGACCGACGTCCCCAAAGGAGCCGACATGCCAGCCCTCGAAGAGTTCTGCACCATCACAGGCACCCTCGGCCTGAACGTCATCGGCAACGGGCCCTCCGGGATGCGCATCGACTTTCCCTTCCAGGGAACGGCAACCTCGTCCCACTGGGAGGGGGAGCTGCCCGTCCAGGGAACCGACTTCGCCACCGTTCGCGGGGATGGGAACCTCGCACTCGACATACGCGGCATCATCGGATCGGGAAGGGAGAAAGTCGGGTACAGAGGGACGGGTGTCAGCATCTCGATCGACAAGGACACGGCCGATCCGCACGAACTGATCTTGTTCGAGACACAGCGTGAGGACCTCGCCTTCCTCAACACGTCGATCGGCGTGGGGCTCGGTAGGGGCGGCGGCGGATCGCTGGAGCTGACCATCTACCTGGTGCGGCCGTAGCGTTGTTTCCCGCGGGCCGGCCCCTGTCGGTTGGGGACGTCCATCTCCACACCTACGAGCTGGGAGAGGGCCCGACCGTCGTCATGGTCCACGGCTTCCCCGAGCTGGCCTACTCGTGGCGGCATCAGCTTCCCTACCTCGCCGCGGCAGGCTACCGGGCGGTGGCCTACGACCTTCGAGGCTACGGACGCTCCTCCAAGCCGGAAGACGTCGAAGCGTATGCGTTGGAGCGCCTCACAGCGGACCTGACCGGTCTGCTGGATGCCCTGGCGGTCGAAAGGGCCGTCGTCGTTGGCCACGACTGGGGCAGCATCGTCGCCTGGACAGCCGCGGTCACCAGCCCCTGGCGCCTCGATGCTGTGGTGAGCCTCAACGTCCCCTATCGCGGGTGGTGCTGCGGGTTTCCGACCACCACGTTCATAAGGGAGCATCTGGCAGAGCGTTTCTCGTATGTACTGTCCTTCCAGGAGCCAGACCGGCCTGAGCAGAGCTTCCGACGGGATCCAGAAGCATGGCTGCGGCGCATCTTCCGAGGCGTCGCCAAAGACCCCGAGTTCATGAGCGGGGAGGACTTCGCCTTCTACGCAGAGGCATTCGAGGCAGGCGGCATCTCGGGGCCGGTCAACTACTACCGGAACATCGACGCCAACTGGGAGGCCACCGTCGAGCTGGCAGACCGCGCCGTGAACGTGCCCACGCTCGTCATAGCCGCTGACTCCGACCCCGTCCTGCCCCTGGCGTTGACCGACGGCATGGAGCGCTGGATTCCAGACCTCCGAGTCGAGGTCGTCGAGGACTGCGGGCACTGGACGCAACAGGAGCAGCCCCAACGGGTCAACGAGCTCTTGGGCGACTTCCTGGCGAAGGTTCGAGCTGCGTAGCCCGGTCGGTCGGGAGGCACTCGGCTCCGTGCCGGCAGACCCGGAAGCGAACCGCGACGCCTCGGTCAGCTGCTCATGCCGCGTGCGATGCGGAGGTGGCCCGGACCTGCTCTACGTCCTCGAGGATGAGCCTGGGGGTACTGCCGAGATGGCAGCGCCCGTCGGCCGTCCAGACGGTCTTCCGCCGCTCTGCGAGGTTGAGGAGGACGGCCGTCGCTCCCTCCTCGAGCGCGATCTCGCGTAGGCCTCGCTCCGGGTCTTTCCAGAGGGCGATGACCCGCGATCCCGGTTCACCTTCATGTCGGGTACGGATGGCCATGCCAAGCGAGGTCAAGGTGAGTACGGCTGAGCCAGGGTCATCGGCCAACACGCCCGCGTAACGCGACGACCATCGACTTGCCAGTTGGGGTCCATCCAGCAAGAGGGCGATGACCAGAGAAGGTCCGACGTACCGGAGCACCTCTGCGACCTCATCGAGCCGGGCGAGATCTTCACAGATCAACACGGAGGTGGTGGCGCCTCCTCCGACATCGAGGATGGAGACCTTCCTGCGTGGGACGGTGATGGCATCCCACCACAGCTTCTCGGAGGAGAGCACTCCTGTCAGGCCGTATTGGCGCAACTGGCTGGCGTCGAGGCACCAGCGGTGGTGTTTGTCGGCCTGGAGCCGGGTCCAGGAGTCGCCGGCCCGCACACCGATGTGTGCGTAGTTGCGCCCTAGCCCGGTCGGCGAGTCGGCCGGTTCCCTGACCCCGGCGGCGAGGAAGATCGCGCCGTGTTCTGTGAGGATCTCCTCCAGAGGCTCGACGTCTGCCGGAAGGATCGCTGCCTCGGGGAGGACTACCGCGTGGACCTCGGCTACCCGCTCGACTGCAGCTGCCAAGGCCGCACGCACATACGAGAGGTCCAGGGGCTGTCGGGGACCGAATCTGAACCAGCCGAACGCCTCAGGATCCATGGCGAGCACCGGGCGCGCCGACGGCTCGAAGTCGGCATCCGAGACCTCGAGTGGCCAGGGCAGCAATAGCACGTTCCATGTGATGCCGGTCTGCCTGCGCTCATCTTCGTCGCCGAGCGGGATCCGGGTCCAGGACACGTCAACGGGACTGATGTGGCTCGAGAGGTGGCGGGAGACCGACCGTAGGTTGACACCACCCTGTGCGAGGTGGGTCTTGGGGAGAATCCTGATCCCCGACGGCGGCAACCGAGAGAGCGAACCGGTCTCTCGAACCATGCGCCATGCTCGACCCCCGAACGTCTCGGCCTCGTGACCTTGGTGGTCGTCCAGGCAGGCAAGGGCCTCATCGACGATGGCGTGGAGGGTCAAGACGGCGACACAGGTGGGCCACTCCGCACCGGTGGCGATGTCCTCGAGCGGCGTGTCTCGAGCAAGGGTGAGAGCCTCCCAGTTCTCGGCGACCAGCGCCGGGAGGCTCCCTGCTCCCGCCTCGAGCTGGTCGGTCCACTCCTGGGCGGCGTTCCGGACCCTGGCGCTCCAGTCGGGCATGGGCGGCCACGACCGTCCGGACGGTGGCGACACGACGAGACGAAAGGCACCTGTGGCATGGAGAATGACTGCGGTGCATGCGAAGACGTCGGGTGGCCATGCAGGGATACGCTCCCAGGCCGACGGCGCCACGATGCGACCCAAGATCCACCCAACTGAGCGGGTGTCGTAGGGTCGCAGAGAAGGCTCCTTTCTGCGACGGCGCCCTCGGCGGGCCTTGCTCCTCGAATGGTTGTCAGCGTCTCAGAGGGGGACGTCTCGGCACTGCAGGTTGGCCTTCAGACTGCGTTCCCTACTCAGGGCTGAGTAGGGCCGAACGCCCCATGCGGCTCAGGCGGACTGCGCCTGCCTAGTCCGTCTCGACGCTCCGAAAGTTGGGTTTCCGCTTCTCGGCGAACGCGCGAACGCCTTCCAGGTTCTCAGGCGAGCCTCCCAAGCGGGCCTGCATGTCCTTCTCTGCCGCGAGGGCGGTGTCGAAGCCAGCGGCGGCGGCGTCCCTCAGCAGCTTGCGCGTCGCCACCAGGGCAGTGGTTGGCCCGTCTGCCAGCTCGTCGGCCCACGCGAGAGCTCGGTCGCTCAGCTCGGAGGCGGGAGAGCGCCGATGCGCCAAGCCGATCTGCACAGCCTCCTCGGCCGGGACCCTTCTGTTCGACATGGTGATGTCGACGGCGCGTGACAAGCCGACGTAGTGAAGCAGGAACCAGGTCGACCCTGAGTCTGGGACGAGGCCGATGCCCACGAACGCGGAGACGAAGTAGGCGTCCTCTGACATGATCCGCAAGTCGGTGGCCAACGCGATGCCCATGCCGGCTCCCGCCACGACGCCGTTCACTGCTGCGATGGTTGGGACCTGGGCGTCGAGAAGCCCCTCGATCATGGGATGGAAGGTCTCGGCCAGATGCCTCCCGAGGTCGAGGTCGCCGGTCTCGTAGGCCTCCCGAAACATGTTCAGGTCCGCGCCTGCGCAGAAGGCTCTGCCGGCTCCGGTGATGACGGCCGCCCTGGCCTCGTCGCCTGCCCGCTCCAACGCTTCGACGAGGGCCCGCGCCAGCTTGCTGTCGATCGCGTTGTAGACGTCCGGCCTGTTCAGGGTGATCAGGGCAACATCGCCTCGAAGCTCGTATTGGACCGCCAGCCGTTCCTCCTTTCAGTGAGGAGCTTACGGGTCGCGACTGCTGGCCGGTAAAGGGTCTAGGGGACGTCCCCGCATCCGGTACCGTACCCGGATGCAGCTACCTCGAGACGTGACGGCGGCGTCTCTCGACCTCGGCCGGTTGGACGAGTTCACCGAATTCGTCCGCAGGGTGGCGCTGGTCGAGTCGGGGAGGACCTACTTCACCGAGGACGAGCTCGCCATGCAGTTCGGCATGCCAGGCTTCGATGTCGCGCACGACACTCTGCTGCTCCGTGACGGGAATGGGGCCTTGGTAGGAACGGAGTGGATCGCCAGCAGTCCTCCTCATGTGAGCTCGCACGCCACAGGATTGGTAGCACCTGAACGTACGGAAGAAGGGATCGGGACTGCGATGCTCTCCTGGGCCGAGGAGCGTGCCCGATCGCGCCTGGGCGAGGCCCCTGAAGGAGCCAGGGTGACGCTCTCGTCTGGTGTCGATGCCCGGCACGAGCCGAGCCTCTCTCTGATGCGAGGAACAGGCATGAGCCTGCGCCGCTACTTCCTCGAGATGAAGATCGACTTCGAAGAGGAGACACCCGAGGCCTCGTTCCCTGAAGGGATCTCGGTGCGCACCTTCCAACAGGGAAGGGACGACGACATCACCTTCGACGCCGTAGACGAGGCGTTCAGGGATCACTTCGGACACGTCGACAGGCCG
>CAZKJJ010000196.1:0-4820 GCA_964553055.1 uncultured Acidimicrobiia bacterium | reverse complement strand
CGTGCCCGGGACGACGCACCGGTCAGCGCAGACGCATCCCCAACGTGGTGATGGATAGCGAGTCGGCTCATCCGATCAGAAGCCTCTCACGAGCCGCTCGGTGCCCCTGCTCGCGCCGTCCGGTGTCCTCCTTCCCCCCGGACCACGACCACAGAACGTGGTCGATTCAACCACGTATAGCAGTCGCCTACTGTCTGTGCAACTGAAACCGAGAGGTCCGAACGTTGTTCAGCCGCCTTGCGTCGCACTATGGCGCCGATCGAGGCTTACGGAGGCAGAGCAGCCACGCGCTCATGCAAAGAACCGATCCGACCCTGATCGACGAGGCAGGAGAGGCGATCGGGAACCTCCGCGCACAAGACGTCGGGGCACCCTGACCGGCGCCATTCGAACCTCGCACTCATCTGTTTGCCGCCTGGGTGTGATGCCAAGGACAAGCCGGAGTGCAGGAGACAGGGCGCCGATGACTCACCTTCTGCTCTGTCCGTGTCTCGGCCTCATCACTGCAGGACATGGGATCTGAGTCGACCACCGAGGATATGCTTCGACGTCCCTCGAGCGTCTCCGTCTGTGTCGCACGGTGTCCTCAACGTGGGATTCTGACCTCCATCACGTGGGCCATCACCGGGGCCTGCTTCATCGGGTGTCAACGGCGGGACGTCACCTGACTGGGCGGACGCCTCCAGCCTCATGCCTGGATCACCGGGTCGAGCGCCCAATTAGAGGCCTTTGCCTCTAGCGCATGGAGTCTGATTGGCGTAGCGCATGGTCAATTGGCTGCTGTGCGCAGTGGCCTCCTCGCCGGTTGGGTCCGGGAGGGAAGTGTCGTGCTGGGCCGATTCAATTGCCGTTCGAGTCGTCCCTCGAAGTCTTCGGGGAGTGATCAGTCATGAGACGCGTACTGATGTGGACGGTGCCGGCCGCCGGAGTTCTGCTCGTCGTCCGGAAGCTGACCGGGACAGGCAGCGTGCCCATGGGCCAGCGGATAGCGGAGAAATGCGAGCGCATGATGGCCGGTATGCCCGAGTCGTTCCCTCCCAACCGCATGCTGGCCGACCTCAAAGCCATCCGCGAGGACACGGGCCGCATTCTCGAAATGTTGGAGGGACGCACGGAGAGGTCACAGGATCCGGCTATGGCTGGGGCCGACCGTTCGGTTCGGCCGCCCAATGGCCCCTTCTCGCGCCCTCTGTCAATCGATGAGCCAGACAAGGAGATGAGCTCATGAGCTTCGTCAATGAGGCGGCCTGGGACCGGATCATCAGGGTCGCGATCGGTGTGGTGCTGTTGTACCTGGGATGGAGCGGCGTGGTCGAAGGCGGCTGGGGTACGTTCCTCAAGATCTTCGGCTTCTTTCCGCTGGCCACCGGGCTGAGCGGCTTCTGTGTCTTGTACACGCCGTTCAGGGTGAGCACCAACGGCAAGACATACAAGACGAGGGAGACAGTCAGAGCGGCCTGAGAAGGATCCGAGTGAGACAGCCGGTGGACATCGCCACTGGCGATGCAGAGAGAGGAGGTCGATCATGATGATGGGGTGGGAGGTGCTCCTGGTGGCAGCCCTCATCTTCGGGGTCATCTGGGTGGCCCGCGGCGGGTCGTTTGACAGACTTCGGGGGGGTCTGCGGGACACCAAGACGCCACTCGAGATTCTCGAGCGCAGGTACGCCGAGGGTGATATCACAGCAGATGAGTATCGCCAGCGCAGAACGGACCTCTTGGGTGAATAGAGCCCACAGGTCGGTGAACCAGGAGGTTTGGTAGTGATTCAGTCGGTCTTCGCAACCAACCACACATGGATGGACCATATGGGCGGCTGGGGATGGGGCATGATGATCTTCGGCTGGTTCTTCATGTTGGCGCTGGTAGCCGCAGTGGCGTGGGGCATATGGGCTGCTACCCGCCGCCGTGATGTCGTGAGCCGGCGCGGCGCATCAGAGATACTTGCGGAACGGTATGCCCGCGGGGAGATTGGCCGCGAAGAGTATCTGGAAGGTCGCGCCGACCTGGGCTGACCGCGGCGCGATTGAGCCACTCGGGGAAGCGGCTCGAGCAGCTGGCGAAATCGAGTGCACACTGGGAGCGCCTCGCCGGTAGGCGTTGCCGAGGAAACTGATGGCCGTGTGGCCGCGGCTCGATCACCCGCCGATGAACTCCAGGATCGAGTTGCGCACGCCGTTCCGGTCGAGACCGTGAGCGCGGCGGTGCTCGGCCGGTGTGCCGTACCGGCGCAACTCGGGCTCGGTCACACCGAGCCCCAGCACCCGATGGGGACGGTCCGCCAGGGCCGCGGTGACCTCCGCGGTTGAGACGCCGGCGAGGTAGGGCTCGACGAGCACGACGTCGGACACCGATCCGGTGGCGGCATGCAGCGTCCGTCGGTCGAACGGCCGGACCGTCGCTGCATACAGGACTGTCACCGCCAGGTCTGCCGTCGCCGCGAGCAGCGGATCGAGCGCCGGCCCGATCCCGACGGCAACGGCAGCAGGCTGGGCGACACGGCGCACGACCTCGATCGCACCCGATCGCTTCACAATGGGCTCGGGGTTGGACTCGTCGCTGAGCCGCAGGTAGTGACGGCCCGCACAGGCGACTGCATGACGTAAGAGCATCTCCACCTCGTCGGGGTGGCCGGGCACGTCGATGTGCCATCCCGGAAGCGTGGCAAGCACGGCGACGTCCTCAGGGGCCTGATGGGTCCGACCCTCGCCGGCCGCATCGTAGGAGGCGCCGACCGACACGAGGACCGCACCGACGTCCTGGTGGCCGAGGTCGAGCTTGATCTGCTCGAACGGCCGCTCGATCAGGAACGGCGCATACGAGTGGACGATGGGCCGCATGCCCTCCAGCGCGAGCCCAGCCGCCACTCCGATCATCAGCTGCTCACGGATGCCGACGTTGATGACCCGCTCGGGATGCCGGCCGACGGCGCCGGTCTCCACGAACCGTGAGTGCCCGATGTCCGCCAACACGAGGGCGACGCGATCGTCTTCGTCGAGCAGCTCGGTGGCGACAGCCGCGAAGCGCTCCCGCATCGTGTCCATCAGTGGGCCGGCCCTATGGTGGCGACCACGGCATGCGGCTTCCCTGGCCGGTGCTCGCTGAGTGCCGAAGCGAGCGCGTCGTGGTCGCGGCCATTCACGACGTGGGTCCACCACCCTTCAGCGATGAACCGGCCGGCGATGCCGCCTGGCCACCCCCAGGTGGACGAGCGGTTGTCCACCACGATGCAGGTGAGCTGCTCGAGACCGATCCGCCCGGCCAGCTGGATGGCTTCGAAGTTGGACCCTTCCTCGAGCTCGCCGTCCCCGATGAGGCAGAAGACGCTCGGGCGAGCACGACCGGATGCGCGCAGCGCCAGAGCTGCGCCCACCGCGATGCCGAGGCCGTGTCCGAGTGAGCCGCTGCTGAGTTCGACGCCCGGCGCTACGACGCGGTCCGGGTGCCATCCGAGTGGTGAGTCGAAGCTCGCCCAGGAGCCGAGCAGGTCAGCCGGGACGAAGCCCTTGGCTGCGAGCACTGCGTAGTAGGCGACGGGGCCGTGGCCCTTGGAGAGATAGAACCGGTCTCGGTCGGGATCGGCCTGATGGGCAGGATCGACATTCATCACCCGGTCGTAGAGCACCCAGATCACATCGAGCGTCGAAAAGGCGCTCCAGGAGTGCTTGTCGTCGCCGGTCATGAGCGTGATGAGGCGGGTCAGCTCGGCGCGGTCGTCGTGTTGCATCGTGGCCATACCGAGACGGTACAACCTCGGACTTGAGTCGACTTTTCCAATCCGGGCGGGGCTCGGTGCTTAGTGTCATGTCGGAGTCTGGGAGGTGTTGTGGCCGAGTCGGTGAGGCTGGTTCCGGTTGATCGTGTTGAGGTGACTGTTGTTATGGACAATGCGATTGACATACTGGCGGCACCGACCGAGACGGCTAGTCGCCCTGCCTGGGATTGGGATTGGAGCGACGGCGCTCAGTTGCGGGCCGAACACGGTTACTCGCTTGCGGTTTCTGTGTTTCGGAACGGAATGGGCGATCGTCTTCTCTATGACGCTGGATTGAGCAGGGGCGGAACGATCCACAATCTCGATGTTCTGGGAGTCAACCCCAAGGACTTTCGGGCGGTGGTGCTTTCACACGGTCACGCGGACCATCATGGAGGCTTGGAGGGTCTTTTCCGGCGAGTTCGCTCGTCGATGCCTCTGGTGTTGCATCCGCATGCTTGGAGGGAACGCAAGGTGGTGTTCCCCACAGGGGTTGAGATCCGTATGCCGCCCCCGAGCCACAACGACCTCGACCGGGAAGGGTGGCAGATCGTCGAGGAGCAGGGACCGTCGATGCTCCTCGAAGAGTCGGTACTCGTGACAGGGAAGGTCGAACGTGTGACCGACTTCGAGAAGGGGTTTCCCCTCCAACAGGTAGCGGTCGATGGAAGCTGGGAACCAGACACGTGGATCTGGGACGATCAAGCCGTTGCCATACATGTCAAAGACAAAGGCCTGGTGGTCCTCTCCAGTTGCAGCCACTCGGGTGTGATCAACGTGCTAAAGCACGTCCAGAACGTAACCGGTGTTCACCGCATACACGGATTCGTGGGTGGCCTCCACCTCACCGGAGGACTATTCGAGCCCATCATGTCCGACACAGTGAACGAGCTCGTCGCAATAGGCCCAGAGGTCGTTGTGCCCGGTCACTGCACCGGCTGGAAGGCCACCCATCGCATCGCGGAGGCTTTGCCCGATGCCTACACAGCGAGCAACGTCGGAACGACTTTCAGCTTCCAGAGCAGTTAGAACATTCCAACACCCCACACCATGAGCCAACTAGGGAT
>CAZKJJ010000195.1:0-4851 GCA_964553055.1 uncultured Acidimicrobiia bacterium | reverse complement strand
CGGTTGCGGCCCTAAACGCTGACCCGGGCAGCGCGATCGACAAGAAGCTGGGTCACGTCGCCGCCGCCCTCGGCGATAACGCGCAGCTGGAGCGGCAAGCCGATCGGCTCGGCCTCGCCGCCGACCAGCGGCGCACCGTCGTCGGTCTGTCCAAGTGGGTTGCGTACGCCCTGCACCGCCACGCCGACGTCTACACGTCTACGACCCGTGCCTTCGGGCTGGACCCCGACTCCGCGCAGGCGAAGGCGGCAACCGTCGTCCGGGACGTGATCGTCGAAGCCACCCGCCCGGACCGGATGCTGTACCGCGACCTGCCCACCGCCCTCGGATTCGGGCGCCTCGACCTGCATGGAAACAAGAAGGAGGGGCTGTCCGAGAAGGACGCTAAGCGGTTCGCCAGGAAGCTCGCGGTCTCCCTGGCCACCATCGACTCAGGCTTCGACAGGCTTGCATCGACCCTCGCCGCGGCCCTCCTCGACGCCGCCGGAGCGCCCCGCCTAGGCCTGCTCGTCGACATGGCTGAGAGCCTCCGCGACAACGACGACGCACCTCAGGCCGTACGCACCCTCGTGCTCCATCTCCTGGATCTGCCTGGCAAGCTCGACGGAGCCGCGAACCCGCAAGGAATCGTGCGCGACTGGCTCAACGGCACCGCGTCCGCCCTGACCGGCAAGCCTCTCGCCCACTGGCGTGACGCCGACGTGCCCAGCCTCAAGAAGCAGATGGCCGCTGCCGTTGCTGAACTTGCCCGCCTCAGCCGGCTCGAGCAGCTCAACCAGGCCGACGGCGGCACCGTCGTCTCCCTGGTCGCGCAACGCCCCGGAAGCAGACGCGTAGACGACGTCGTCGCCCTACCGTCAGAGCGGCAAGAGGTCACCGCCAAGGCGCTCGACGAAGCGCTGACGATGCTCGACGACGACCCGGATGCGCTCGAGCACCTGCTCGCCGCCGCTGCCTCCCAGTGGATGTCGCACAGGGATGGCACTATTGGCGACCATGGGGACTCGGGGAAGGAAGACTGACGTGACAACGAACGTGCGGCACATCTGCGGCATCAGCGGTGGTAAGGACTCATCGGCCCTGGCCATCCACCTGTCCCGGACCCGTCCCGACCTCGACATCGAGTACTTCTTCTGCGACACGGGTGCCGAGCTGCCCGAGACGTATGAGTACCTCGGCAAGCTCGAAGCTGTCTTGGGCAAGCCCATCGATCGCATCAACGCCGAACGGCCCTTCTCCCACTACTTCGAGATGCGCCGCGGCATGCTGCCCTCCCCGCAGGTGCGCTGGTGCACCGTCGACATGAAGATCAAGCCACTCGAGGACTGGGTCGGCGACGACGAGTGCGTTTCCTACGTTGCGATCCGCGCCGACGAGGCCAACCGCAAGGGCTACGTGTCGACAAAGGACAACATTACCGCCGTCTTCCCGTTCAAGGACGAGGGCATCCGCCACGACGACGTGATGAAGATCCTCGATGACGCCGGCGTCGGTCTGCCGTCCTACTACGAGTGGCGCTCGCGGTCCGGCTGCTATTTCTGCTTCTACCAGCGCAAGGCCGAGTGGGTCGGTCTGGCCGACCGTCACCCCGAACTGTACGAGAAGGCGGTCGCGATCGAGAAGAAGACCCTCGCGGACGCCGGTATCGCCTACGACGAGTTCGCGTCCGACGAGGGCTACACCTGGTCCGGTGGCGAGACCCTCGAGGAACTGCTCGCCCGCCGCGACGAGATCCTCGAACGCCACGAAGCTCGGATGGAACGGGTCAAGGCCAGCCGCAAGGATCTTCCTCTGGTGGACGCCCTCGCCGAAGCGCTCGACGCGGAGGACGACACCCCCGCATGCACTATCTGCGCGATCTAGTTGCCCGTCCCTACCGCTCCCCACATCGACGGGCGGCGCCTACACGGCGAGCCCGAGTTCGAGCCTGCCTCGTACCGCCTGCCCCACGTGGACATCCCCGAACTGTTCACCAAGGCATGGAGCAACGCCACCCGCGTCCGCGGCGCGTTTGGTTGGTTCAACTCAGGGTGGATTTCTGCGTTCGCGCACGGCATCGCAACCTTCCTCGAGGACCCGGCCGCCACGATCGACCTCACCATCGCACCCGTGCTGTTCCCCGCTGAGCACGACGAACTCACGGCTGTCATGTTGGGGACAAAGGCCACCGACGCCGAGGCGCTGGACCAGGTCGTCACTCTTCTCGAAGAAGGCTCGGCCTCTCGTTCAGCGCTCTCGCGCTACGCGGTTGCGGCACTGGCGTGGATGGTCGTCCAGAAGCGCCTCACGCTACGAGTTGCGGTCCCCGTTGAGGGGTCGAACTACCACCCCAAGGTCTGGCTGTTCGAGGACGGACACGACACTCTGGCCATACGCGGCTCAGCCAACGCCACGGGCCGTGCCCTGACCAACGCCATCGAACACCTCGACGTCGACCCGTCATGGCGGGACCGCTACCGGGTGCTCGCTTACTCCGAGATGGTCGACGCCTGGTCCAAGGGAAGAGACGATCTGCTCGAACGAACCGTCGAACTGGACATCGACACACTCGCCAGCCGTGTGCAACGGTTCGCTCAGGAGCCGACCCAGGCCCGGTACGAGAGAGCCGCCGAGCAAGACGAAGCAGCGGAGAGGCGTTCGATGCCCGATGAACTGCCGGAAGGTGCGCGGCTCCGCATTCCCGACTGGCTGAACTGGACCAGCGGCGAATACGCCCACCAACAGCAAGCCGTCCACGCCTGGGAAGATCCAACTCAGCGGCTGGAGCACCTCCAGGGCGCGGGGGAGGCGCGTCGGGGCCTGTTCTCGATCGTCACCGGGGGAGGAAAGACTAAGACCGCGCTAGTCGCCGCCACGCGCCTGCACTACGACCTCGACGAACCCCTCCTACTCGTAGTCGCCGTACCCGGCACACACCTGGTGCACCAATGGCATGACGACATCCAGGACTTCGTCATGGACGGCGCGGCGACACCTGTGCTTACCCCCTCGCTGCTGTCGAAGGCTAAGCGCAACCAACTCCTTGGCGAACACCTGCTTTACCACGGGATCGAAAGCTCTCGGTACCTCACCGTCATGGTCGTAACTTTCGATCTACTGAAGAACGACGAGTTCCAGGCGGCCCTACGCAACGCGTTGAGCCTGGCCGGTGGCCACGGACTGCTCATCGGCGACGAGGCGCACGGCCTCGGGGCCGAAGGGTTCATGTCATCTCCCCCGAACTTCTTCCCATACCGCCTCGGTCTGTCCGCCACACCGTCGCGGTACCACGAGCACGAAACCGCTGCCCTTGAGGACTACTTCGGCGGGACCGTGTTCGAGTTCACCATCGCGCAGGCTCAGGCGTCCGGAGCCCTCGTCGAGTACGACTACCGGATCCCCGCGATCGCGGAGCTCTCCGAAGAGGAAGTCGACGCCTACCGCGAAGCCTCCACCAAGGTCGGAAAGGCCATGGGGTCCGGCTCCGACGACTACCGGGCGGCGCTCTTGGCGCAGCGTCGGGGCATCCTCGAAACCGCTCGGGCCAAGTACCGCATCTTCGAGGATCTGATCGACCGCCTCGTGGCCGAACCCGACGGCGTGTCCAACACGCTGGTGTACTGCTCCTCCAAGAACCGAGAGCAACTGGACACCGTGGTAGAGCTGCTTGACGAGCGACCGCACTTGTCCTACCGAGTCATCATCGACGAGACCCCACCCGAGGAGCGGCGGACCGCCATCGACGCGTTCGTCTCAGGGCGCGTCGACCTGCTGGTCGCCAAACGGATCCTTGACGAAGGCGTCGATCTCCCTAGCGTCCGCCGTGCCGTCCTCCTGGCCTCATCGACGTCACCCCGCGAATGGATCCAGCGTCGCGGCAGGGTGCTGCGCAAGGACCCGTCCGACCCGGCAAAGAAGGCGACCATCTACGACATCCCCGCACTCACGTTCGGCAACGGACTGTCGGACGACACGCACTTGACGATCGTTGAGACCGAATGCGACCGGCTCTCGGTATTCAATACGGACGCCTTGAACTCGTACGACAACAGCGACTTCATCTCTGATACTCGTTCCAAGTACCTGGGGAACCGATGAGCGACTCACTTCAAACGCAGAATTGGCAGCGGATCACTGACGAGCTCGACGCCGTTGTCGACAAGCTCCAGGGGCCGTACGACGGGGTCACCTGGAACGAGTTCGGTGGCGAAAGCATGCGGGAGGAGTTCCGCAAGACGGTCCGCAAGGTTCTGGCTGCTGAGTTGCAGAACCGCAGCGCCGGGGCACAGTCCATCCACGTCAACAAGGCGATCGGTGAGGCCCTGAGTGAACTCGGCGAAACCATGGCTCAGGCCCACAGCGACACGGAGTAGCCTCAGGATGTTTGAGTTCCAACGTCTCACTCTCGAGAAGGTGCAGCTGTACGACGGCCTCGATCTCGACCTATCCCCCCGAGACGGCAAGAACACCGTGCTGATCCGTGGTCACTCCGACCACGGAAAGACCGCGCTCTTCCGAGCTCTCACCTGGGTCGTGTTTGGCGAGGAGGGCCTCGACCAGATCGAGCCGGGACTGGCGCTTCAGGCGGTTCGTGACATCGACACTGACGGGGAGCAGACGCACACCGGGACCCTTGAGTTCGGTAGCGGCGACGCCCGGTTCCGCATCCGTCGCACCGCCGTCAGCACCAGCAAGCACGTCCGCGAAACCCAGGCGGTGTTCGAGCGGTACGACCCCGCGGCGACCGAGCAGCCGTGGGACGTCGACCCGAAGCTTGGGGAGGACCTCCAGGACTTCTATTTCCCGCCGGCTCTGGCCGCCTACCTGTTCATCAACGCCGACCGTGTCGAGCAAATCGTCAACCGGGGCAGG
>CAZKJJ010000194.1:0-4908 GCA_964553055.1 uncultured Acidimicrobiia bacterium | reverse complement strand
AGGAGTCCAGTCGGGCGGGTCGGCGATGGCGACCATTCCGTCGACCACGTTCAGGCCATATCGGTGGCCGTGTCCGGGCTGGGCGCCCGACCCCATGATCAGGTCGACGAGCGTCTGCCAGAACGTGATGACAGGAATCCATGTCATGTCGGGTGACACGTCCGGCCCTCGAGGATCGTCGAGCCACTCTGGCGGCTGGAAGAGAAGCTCTGGCCCCCACCAACTGACGGCGTCGGTCGAGTTCTGAAGATAAACGATGCGTGGGAAAGGCCAGTCTGGCCCAAGGTCGGAGAGATTCGAAGGTTCCACTGCAAAGCGGACCGTCTCACCGTCTTCATACACCGCCAGCCACACGGGGCTGGTCGGATCCCGGCCGTCGATGACGGTCTCCCTCATCGGGTTCAGGAACGGCGGTCCCACCAGGAGAGCGCCGTCCATACGCTCGACCATGTCGGCCACGCCGTCGAAGGCCTCCTCCGTCCCATAGGACCCCAAGCTCTCTCCGTACAACAGCAGCCTGGGTCGTTCGGACTCGGGGATCTGAGCGAGCCGGTCGTTCAGCGCCGCCACCAGCCCTCTGGTGTGATCGACGGCGTCGTCGGGCTTGGCGAACATCGTCACCCAGCTCGGCAGGTACGAGTACTGGATGGCAATTTGCGCGGTGTCCCCACCAAACATGTACTCGAGCGACTCGGCGGCCTCCCGGATGATCTCGCCGTTTCCTGAAGGCGTGTGAACCAGGATCACCGACCGGCCGAAAGCGCCCGTTCGCTCCAACTCCGCCATGCCCAGCTCAACACGTTCCCCCGTCGAGCTGGCGGACTTGAGTCCCACATACACGCGGATGGGCTCGTTCGCCGGCTCACCGGTGAGAGCGCCTATCTCATCGGCACTTGGGCCCGTCCCCACGAACTCACGTCCCTTCGACCCGAGCGAATCCCAGCTGACCAAGGCGCTCGAGCTGCCCGAGCGCAACGGACTGCTCGGTACGGCGATCCCTTCGGGCGTCCCGGTTGCTCTCACCGCGCTGATCGAATCGAACACGTCGTAGACACCGTCCATGAGCCAGCCGAACATCAGGAAACCGAAGATGAAGACCGATGCGACGACTCCCACCGCCCTCGCCCAGCCAGCCGACAAGACACGGTTCGCCAGCCAGATGAGACCGATCGTCGCCCCGCGGATAGCCCGACCAATGACCAGCACCAGGAAGAAGACGAAAGCCGCGATCAGCACGACCCCGACCCAGTCGTTCGGAGTGAGCGGATCGAGGCCTTGTAGTTCCCTCACCACCTGCTGCCATTGGTTGCCCAAGTACAGGAACAAGCCAATGAAGAGCCCCGACACGACCACCAGCACGCGCCAGGCGATCCCTTTGGTGCGAGCCGATGGCTCCTCGCCCAAGACCCTACGAAGAGCAGCCGAGATGAAGCTGCCCAGCCCGTACCCGATAGCCGCAGTGATCCCACTCACCGCGCCCTGAAGAAGCCACGGCCGAGGAAGAAGCGAGGGGGTCAGCGAAAGGCAGAAGAAGACGATGCCCCCGGCGAGACCACCGAAGGCAAGGTGACGCCAGAAAAGCCATCGTGCTCCCCGAGCAATGCCACCGCGTTCGGACCCGTCGGGTCGGGCGATGGCCGCATCTGTGTTGCTCACGCTTCCCGATTCTGGTCGATGTCGGGCTACGGCCTGAAGGTACGGTCCCGGACCCCCTTCGAGGGTCCCGGAGCATGCTCATCGATGGAGGAATCCGTGGTCTGGGTGTCCGTCGTGAGGACGGATAGTCGTCGACTTCGCCTCGTTTCTGAGGGAGACCTACACCGACTCACTCGTGGTGGTGACCAGGGACGGGGTCGCTTACGAGGACTGAACGGCATGTCGGCCAACCAGCCGCATCAGATGATGTCTTAGAGGAGTTGCGGTCGTGAAACACTCCTCACAGCCGGTATCAGCGACAATCACCACGACCAGTACACGGTCAAGGCCATCGACACCATCATCGAATACCTCACCAGATGAGGCCGCCCTACCCCGCCTGCGACGACTGCGCTATTCGGATGAGACCGCAACCATCGCCGAAATCCTGGTCTGGGGTCGTGGAACGACCACGGGAGCCACGGTCTGTGGGAGCTCTTCGGCGGTGTCGGGGTGGGAGAACCCCCCACCCCGACACGGACCCGTCAACTCGAGACGCTGAACGTGGTGTACATGCCCTCTTGGAAGTGGCTCTCGAAGGTGCCGTCTGCCTCTTCCTCGACAATGTTGCAGAACAGGATGTACGTTCCTGCGTCGAGGTCGAACGAAAGCTCCTCGCTGGCTCCAGCGGCGAACTCCTCGATCTCGCCGATGAAGGCGCCTTCCGAAAGGCCGGATTCGTCCACCTTCCCGGTCTCGTCAGTCGGTAGCGCTGCTGCGCTGTCCGCCTTGACGATGACCAACTCATGCGGTTCGCTCCCGTCGTTGGAGGCGACGAACCTGATCGATCCGGCGGAAACCGACGTCGGGCTGGCGGCAACCGACCATTCCGCGAGCGCCACATCGACGGTTTCGCCGCTGCTACACGCAGCGAGAGCCAGGACCACGAACAGCCCCAGCGCCAACAGTCTCCTACTCATTCCTTCTCCTCGCGTTACTATTCCTCTCCTCCATCGGTGACGATCACTTCGAGCTCCATGCCGAGCTCGCGGTGGCCGGTGACTGTGCACCAGACCTTGAATGGGGCCGTTACCTGGCCCGCCTCCACCACCGCACTGTCCCCGGGGTTCAGTCGATCGGTGCCCACCTCCCCCTCGATCTTGAAATCGTGCAGGTTGTCCCCAGTGTTGCGGACATTGAACACGAGTTCCGTTTCTGCCGCCACCTCCACCTGTTCGGGTGAGATGTCGAATTCGAACAGCTGGACTCCCACGGTCTTTGGTGGGGGACCTCCGGCGGTCGGAGGGCCGGCGCTCCCGCCGCCATGCTGGATGGGCGGGAGCAACGGGAGTAGGACCAGGTAACCGAACACTGCACCCAACACTGCGGCGCCGACCAGCACGCCGGTCATTACGACCAGTCGGCGCTTACCGGTATGCCCTGCGCGCGTCGATGTGTGAACCACCAGGTCACCTGTTCAGCGAGTGTAGGACTACCTGGAGGCGCCGCGTCGCAGCTCAGACGTTGTGTCTCGGGCGGCTCGAGCCCGTTGCTGTTCGTGGACGTCGGTGAGACAACGACCCGGTGCGGCGTGGGTCTCCGACCGAGTGGTGTTGGCCACTCGGGCGATCATCTCCGGGTTGGTTCACTGGCCTGTGAGGGTCACCGAGTAAATCTGCCATTCGCCTTCTATGCCCTTGAGGACGTGGGATCCTCGATCCTGAAAGGCGATCTCGGAACCGATGACGAGGTCCTTCACCGTGCGGGAGGCGATGATCTCGCCCGCGCCTGCCGTGGCCATGATGCGGGCGGCCAGATGGACGGCAAGGCCTCCGATGTCTCCGTTACGAAGCTCCACCTCTCCCGTGTGGATGCCGCATCGTATCTGCAGGTCCGTCCTGATGAGATCGTCTCGAAGTCCTGCGGCGGTCCTGATGGCTCGTTCAGGTCCTTCGAAGGTGGCCAAGATGCCGTCTCCAGTGGTCTTGACCAGGTTTCCTCGGTTGTCTTCGACGTGGTTCCGGCGCTGCGATCGGCAGCGAGTTCTCGGCGATCACCAACGCCACCGTCGCTCGGAGTGCCTTGCTGGTCCAGGCCTCCCGAGGACGGATCTCCCAGCGTCTGACCTTTCCGATCCTGCTCGGCCCTGCGATCCTGATCACCCTGTTCACCGACGTGCAGTCGGCAGTCGCTCTCGCCTCGCGCGTATTCGCCCTCTACTACCTGCTCCAGGCCTGGATCGCCGCCTCCCTCGCCGTCCGCGAGCATGCCTGGGAAAAGGCGGGCGGCTTTACCGCTCTCGGGGCCGCCATGGCTGCGATCATGATCTTCGGCATACCGTCCTGATCCCCGATCACACCTGTACCGGGTTCACCGCGGGCGGGCTCCGGGTCACACCGACGAGCGCTCGATCGGCGGAAGCACATCGCCCATAGATCCTGTCAGAATTGGCTCGTCTTCGAACTCGCGTGCCTCTCCACAAGAACATGGATCGGCAAATGCGCCCACGGCGTCGCACCGAACTGGTGGCTGCTCTGCGGAATGGGGGGCGTATGACGCCATTGGCCGGGCGTGTCGGATCGCGTTCCAGGTAGTTTCTTGGCGGTGTTCGATGTCAACTTCTACGTGCAAGCGGCGATCTCTATGTTTGTGATCACCGCTCCGGTCGACCCGGCCAAGATCCTGTTCTTCAACACGACGATCGAACGCGACGGCAAGCAGCGCCCTACTTCTGCGCTTCTCGTGGCTGGAGTGGTTTTCGGCATCCTCGTTGGAGTGGCGTTCGTCGGACGGGAGCTGCTCGAACTACTGGGCATAGATCTGGACGCGTTCCGAGTCGTCGGTGGGGTGGTCATAACCGGGATGGGGTTCGAGATGCTGTACGGCGGGATACCGAGCAAGGCACAAGGGCAGAGCATCGAGGAAGCGGGTCCGAAACAGGACAGCGGCTTGATCATGCCGCTATCGACTCCCCTGATTGCCGGCCCGGGAGCAATTGTCACGACCATATCGATCACATCGGCATCCGAGACCAACGAGCCGCTGGTTGCCGCGCTCATCGGCGCCGCCGTTGTCGCAGTGGCTGCGTTCGTGGCTTTTCAGTGGCTAGGCGGAGCCATCGCGATGATGTCTGACAAAGCGACCGCACTGACGGTCCGGATCGGTGGCTTGATCCTGGCCACGATCGGCGTGCAGATGCTCCTCGGAGGCTTGAAGAACTTCTTCGCCGCCTAAAACGGCGGGCCCCAATGGTGGGACATGCAGCGTGCGGAA